>NZ_DASVSF010000102.1 GCF_036388275.1 Longimicrobium sp. | reverse complement strand
CGGCGACAGCCCCGGGGCCCAATCGATGTCCTCGTCACCCGCCGTGGCGGTGCCGGGCGTGGTGAACCAGGACGTGGTGTACGCTCCACCGCCATAGATGCCGAGCTCGAACGCGCTCGCGCGCCGGGCCATCATGTCCTGGGCCCGCGCTTCCCCTGCCGTCCCTGCCGCCACTACGGCGCCGGCAAGGGCGGTTGTCAGCAATCGCTTCATGGAGTCTCTCCGAACCGGGTGTGCATCGCTTCCTACGAACCATCCATGTGACCATCCCACCGTCACGACCCGGGGGACCGGCAGCCCTCGAGGCTGCTCCCCCTGGCAAACGTTGCGCGTTTGCCGCTGACACCTCCTGCGCCCGTGTGAAGGTCCCGGCCCGGGACCGCGCTAAAAAGCCTTGAGGATGCCGCCCATGACGGCCCCGTACACCACGTGCCCCGCCAGCACCGCCCACGGCGTGGCCTTGCCCCAGTGCAGCCCGTAGCGCCCGGGGGGCGGAAGCCGCCCCTCTCGCACGCACGCGCTGACCCGCCCTAGCAGGGGCAGTGCCACCGCGACGGCAGCGCCGTTCAGGAAGCCGACGACGGTTCCCGTTCCCCACCCCGCCCCGCCCAGCACGCCCATCATCAGGGCGTACACCCCGGGCACCAGCAAAACGCCGAGCGCGAGGAAGAGAAGGAAGCCCACCGTTTCCGTCAACGGAACGTTCGGCTCGCGGAAGAACAGGCAGCCGAGCTGGGTGGTGGGGCTGAACCGCGTCCACTCGAAGCTCCGGAACAGCCAGAACACGCAGGCCGACAGGACCGTGGCCACGAAACCCGCCCAGATGATGGCGCTCCAGGACAACCCAGCCTCCCCTTCCGCGTCCGCTCGGGATGGCGCTTCGGTGCGCCGCCCCGCCCTGTTCCCCACCGGCCGCCGCGCCCTCGCGGCGCGGCCGGCCGTCGTGCCCCGCTACCTGACGCTCATGCCGCGCGCCGGGTCACTCGCGCTGCCGCTACGACGCCGCGCCGGTGGCGGGCGGCGTGGCGTCCACGGTCGTGGCCGTCGTCGTGGTGGCGGCCGTCGTGGCCGCGCGGCCATCGGTGTCGCGCCGCGGCACGCGCGCGGGCTCCAGCGCCGGCAGCACGTCGTCGGCCACGATGCGCAGCGCGCGGTTGAAGATGACGTCCGACACCCCCTCGGGGATGGTCATCACGTCCAGGTACAGGTCTACCGCCTCGTGCAGCGGAACCTCTTCGGCCAGCGCCTTGCCGAACACCAGGGCGTTGTTCACGTGCGTCTCGAAGAGCGAGTCCTCGGCGCGCGCGGCCGCCAGGTTGATGCGCTGGCGCAGGTCGTCGTGCACGCGGCCCTTGATGCGGCGGCGGACGCGCGAGAACACGGCGTCGAAGCGCCCGCCGTCCTCGCCCGGACGATGCGCGAGCTCGTCGTCCTCGTCGTCCTCGAGGTCCAGGTTCAGCTCTTCGGCCTCGGTGAGCCCCGTGCGCCGGCCGATGGCGGCCAGCGCCCGGCTGCCCACGTTGCGCGCCTGTTCCGGCGTAAGCCGCAGGATGCGCGCGTAGATGTCGAGGGCGCTGTCGAAGGGCAGCTCCTCGTGCACCAGGTCTACCAGCGCCAGTACGTGGCGAACGTGCGTGGAGAGCAGCCGCTCCTGGCAGACGGCGGTGGTAAGGTCCACCTGCCGCTGCATCGCGCGCGAGATCTTCCGAGTCAGGGCCACGGGCTGCGTCTCCGTTCTTCCGAGTGTGCAGGCCCCGGCGTCATAGTCCCAAGAGAACCGACGTTCCGCGTACCGGGGCGTTCGCGGTGGCGCGGAAGCAAGTTCCATTCCCCCTTCGGTGCTGGGGCGAGGGTCCGGGGGCGGAAACGCAAACGGCCCCCTCCCGGAGTACCGGGAGGGGGCCGTCGGGGCGAAGCGTTCGTCCAGCCCTACGGCTGCGGCGTCGTGGCCGGAGCGGGCGTGGTGCCCGCGGCGGGTGCCGGGGTGCCGCCCGCCGCCGGGGCGGGCGCCGTTCCGGTGGCCGGAGCCGGAGCGGCACCGGTCGCGGGCGCGTTCCCCGTCAGCGGGTTGGGCGTGCCGGTGGCCGGGGCGCCGGTCGCGGGGGCGCCGATCGGGCCCTGCTGGGCGCCGGGAAGCGCCGGGGCCGTGGGCGCGGGCGTCGTACGCCCGCCGCGCTGGAACTCTTCCTGGAGGATGGACGACGAGCCCGCGGGGCGCGACGACAGGATCGACAGGCAGAAGGCCAGGAACATGAACGCGCCGCCGCACCACCAGCTCATGCGGGTGAGCAGCGTGGCCGCCTGGCGGCCGCCGAACAGCGAGTCGGAGCCGCCTCCGCCGCCGCCCATGGCCGCAAGGCCGCCGCCCTTCCCCGCCTGCAACAGCACGACGGTAAGAAGGACCAGCGCGTCGATGATCAGCAGGGTCAGCAGGAACGTGAACACGGATGAGCCCGAATACTGGCGGAAGATTGCGACGGAGAATCGTCTAAATTGAGGGCGAAGGGCCGCGGTGTCAACCCGCGGCCTTCACGATCCGGGCGAATCCGGCGGCGTCCAGGCTCGCTCCGCCCACGAGCACGCCGTCCACGCCGGGCTGCGACATCAGCTCGGCGGCGTTGTCGGGCTTCACGCTGCCGCCGTACAGGATGGGCACCGCGTCCGCCGCCTCGGCGCCGTACGCGGCGCGCAGCCGCTCGCGAACGGCCGCGTGCATGGTCCGCGCGTCGTCCGGCGTGGCCGTTACCCCCGTGCCGATGGCCCACACCGGCTCATAGGCGATCACCAGCTCGCCCACCTCGTCCGCGCGGACGATCTCCAACACGGGAGCCAGCTGCTCGGCGACGACGGCCTCGGCGCGCTCCGCCCGGCGCTCGTCGATGGTCTCGCCCACGCAGAGCACGGGGACCAGGCCGGCGTCCAGCACTGCGCGCACCTTCCTGGCCGTTTCCTCGCTCGTCTCGCCGAAAACGTGGCGGCGCTCACTGTGGCCCACGAGCACCAGCTCCGCCCCGGCGTCCTTGGCCATGCCGACGGAAAGCTCGCCTGTGAAAGCGCCGCTTTCCTCCCAGTACACGTTCTGCACGCCCAGCCGCACGTCGGGCCGGCCCTGCAGCGCCTCGCGCGCGGCGGCGAAGGAGATGGCCGGGGGAAAGAAGGCGATGGTGCGATCGTCTCCCGGCTCGGCGAGGTTCAGGAAGTCGGCGAAGAAGCGGGCCGCCTGCGACGGCCCGTGGTTCATCTTCCAGTTGCCCGCCAGGATGGGCTTCCTCGGCGCCGTCACGAGGCCACCGCGTTGTTCAGGGCGGCCACGCCGGGGAGCTCCTTGCCTTCCAGGAATTCCAGCGAGGCGCCGCCCCCGGTGCTGACGTGCGACATCCGCGCTTCCAGCCCCAGCTCCGCCACCGCCGCGGCCGAGTCGCCGCCGCCGATGATGGTGGTCGCGCCGCGGTCCGTCGCCTCCGCCACCGCCTCGGCGACGCCGCGGGTGCCGGCGGCGAACTCCGCGATCTCGAACACGCCCATCGGCCCGTTCCACAGCACCGTGCGCGCGGTGGACAGGATGCGGCGGAACTCCTCCACCGTCTTCGGGCCGACGTCGAGGACGGACTGGTCGGACGGGATGGACTCGCGGGCGACCGTCTGCGTGGTCTGCCCCGCTTCCAGCTTGGGCGCGACGACGGCATCCACCGGGATTACCAGCTTGTCGCCCGCGGTGGCCAGGAGCTCGCGCGCCATGTCGACCCGGTCGTCTTCGACGAGCGACGTGCCCGTGGCGAGCCCCATCGCGCGGAAGAAGGTGTTGGCCATCGCCCCGCCGATCAGCAGGTGGTCGACCTTGGGGAGCAGGCTGCGGATGACGTCGATCTTCCCCGAGATCTTCGCGCCGCCCAGGATGGCGACGAACGGGCGCTCGGGCTCGGCCAGTGCGCCGCCCAGGTACTGGAGCTCGCGGTCCATCAGCAGGCCGGCGACGGCGGGCTTGCCGTACGCCTTCATGGCGATGGCCACGCCCGCCGTGGACGCGTGCGCCCGGTGCGCCGCCCCGAAGGCGTCGTTCACGTACACGTCGCCCAGGGCGGACATTTCCTCCGCCAGGGACGAGTCGTTCTTTTCCTCGCCGGGGAGGAAGCGCGTGTTTTCCAGCAGCAGCACCTCGCCGTCCTGCATCAGCGAAACGGCGCCGCCGGCCTGGAGGCCGACGGTCTCCTCGACGAAGCGGACGCTACGGCCTTCCAGCAGCGTTTCCAGGTGCGCGGCGACGGGGCGCAGCGACATCTCCGCGTTCGGCTTGCCCTTGGGGCGGCCGAAGTGGGCCAGCAGGACGACGCGCGCGCCGCGCTGCAGGAGCGCATCCAGCGTGGGAAGGGTGCTGGTGATGCGCTTGTCGTCGGTGATCCGCCCGTCCTCGATGGGGACGTTGTAGTCCACCCGGACGAGGACGCGCTTGCCGCGGACGTCCTCGTCCTTGAGGTCGGCGATGGTGGCCTTGCGCTGGCTCACAGCTTTTCGCCCATGAAGCGGGCCAGGTCAACGCAGCGGCAGCTGTAGCCCCACTCGTTGTCGTACCAGGCGACCACCTTCACCAGGCCGGCCACCACGCTGGTGGATGCCGCGTCGATGATGGAGGACGCCGGGTTGCCGGTGTAGTCGATGGACACCAGCTCCTGCTCCTCGTACGCCAGGATCCCCTTCAGCGGCCCCTCGGCGGCGGCGCGCAGGGCGTCGTTCACCTCGGCGGCGGTCACCGTGCGGCCCAGCTCGCAGGTCAGGTCCACGACGGAGACGTCGGGGGTGGGCACGCGCACGGCCATCCCGTCGATCTTTCCCTTCACCTCGGGAATCACCAGGCTGGTGGCCTTGGCGGCGCCCGTCGTCGTGGGGATCATCGACAGGGCGGCGGCGCGGGCGCGGCGCAGGTCCTTGTGGGGGAGGTCCAGGATGTTCTGGTCGTTGGTGTAGGCGTGGATGGTCGTCATCAATCCACGCTCAAACCCGAAGTTGTCGAGCAGCACCTTGACCACGGGGGCCAGGCAGTTGGTCGTGCAGCTGGCGTTGCTGACCACGTGGTGGTTGGCCGCGTCGTACTTGTCCTGGTTGACGCCCAGCACGATGGTGATGTCTTCACCCTTGGCCGGCGCGCTGATGATCACCTTCCTGGCGCCCGCCTCCAGGTGCTTGGCCGCGCTCGCCCGGTCGGTGAAGCGGCCGGTGGACTCGATGACGATGTCGACTTCCAGGTCGCGCCACGGCAGGGCCGACGGGTCTTTTTCGGCGTAGACGCGGATCTCGTCGCCATCCACCAGCAGCGAATTCTCGCGGGCTTCGACGGTGCCGGGGTACTTGCCGTGCACCGAGTCGTAGCGCAGCAGGTGCGCGAGGGTCTTGGTGTCCGTCAGGTCGTTGACGGCCACGAAATCGATGTCGGTGGCCCCCGCCTGCTTGGCCGCGCGGAGGACGTTGCGGCCGATGCGGCCGAACCCGTTGATGGCGACGCGAATGGGCATGTGCTCGCTCGTGTGGTGAATATGGAAAAAAATCGGCGGAGCGCCGGGCTTTCTCAGCCCAGGCGCTCCAGCTCCGGGATGACGCGCGCGAAGGTCGCGACGCTCACCACGCGCGCCCCCGCCTCCAGCAGCGCCTGCGAACATGCAAGCGCCGTGGCACCCGTGGTCCACACGTCGTCCACGAGCATCAGGTGCTCGCCGCGAACCCGTGGCGCCTGCCTGGCGGGGACGGAAAAAGCGCGCGCTACGTTAGCCCGGCGTTCGCTGGGATGCAAGGCCGTTTGCGTGGCCGTGGCGCGCGTTCGCTCCAGCAGTTCCGGGGCGGCGACGCGGCCCGTGCGCGCGGCGAACCCGGCGGCCAGCAGCGCCGCCTGGTTGTAGCCGCGCTCCCGCAGCCGCGCCTTGCTGGTGGGCACGGCGACCACCAGCCGCGCCTCGTCGCTCACGTCGCGCGGCCAGGTGATGCGGGCCATCCGGGCGGACATGGGTCCCGCGGCGGCTTCCCACCCCTGGTACTTGAGGGCGTGCACCAGGTCGCGCGGGACGTCGTCCATCACGTACGCCGAGCGGATGGAGCGGACGGCCGCGGGCCAGTCGCCGCACGTGCGGCACTTGGGGCGCGGGTCTTCGCGCGCCGGCACCGGCCCCCAGCATCGGTCGCACCGCGGCGCGGGGAGGGGGCGGCAGCGCGCCCAGCACACCTGGCAGACGACGCGGTCCGGGAGCGTCGTGGGGACGGGCGCGCGGCAGGAGACGCAGACGGGCGCGAACACCAGGTCCAGCGCGCCGGCCCAGGCGTCGCGCGCGAGCTGCGGGATGATGAGCATCGGACGGGATGCGAGTAGACGGAGTGAACAGCCCCTGAATGGTACGCGCCGCCCCCGTCCACGCAACCCCGGGCATCCAGTATCCAACGCGGGAAAAGGGGCCGGACCCCTCTCGGAGGTCCGGCCCCTCTTCTGCTTCGGCGCGGCAAGCCGCTCGCTGCCGTGCGACGCGAACGGGAATGGCTCGCGGCACCGCCGCCGTGGATGCGACTCGGCCTGCAAACGTTTGCCGCCCCGCCGGCATCAAACCTGTCTTGAAGCAAGATCTCACCCCTGCCTGCTGCCTGATGATCCCGCGATCGCTCCAATCCGTACCGCCGCAGTCCGCTTCTCCCGCATTCGCCGTCCTGGCGCGGCAGGGCCACTCCGGTCGCCCGACCTCCACGCGATGGACATCCGCCTTCGCAGTCGCCGCCATCCTCGCGATCGCCCCGGGCTGCGCCGCACCTGCGAGTTCGAGCATGCCCGCTTCGCCCGCAAGCGAAACGTCGGCTGCCTCGCCGCCTCGCGCGCAGCGGGCCCGGATCGTTCCGCTCGTCGACCATCACCAGCACCTGGTGGGGCCGGCCTCGGTCACCAAGCGTCCCGCGTCGCTCCCGGCCGTCGCCCTGCCCGCGGCGCTGGACTCGCTGCTCCGCGAGCGCGGCCGGCTGAGCGGCAGCGCCGACGCGGGCGCCCTCTACACCGACGACGCGCAGGTGGTGGATCTCACGGAAGAAACGCTGCCGTGGGTGCGGGGCCGCGAGGCGGCGGCCGCCGCGGTGGATGGGATGCAGCCGGGCAGACGGTTCGTCGCCAACGCGGTTTCCGTGGATGGGACCGTCGCGCACGTTGCTGGCGAGGTTCTCAGCGTGCAGTCCGGCCGCACGAACCTGGCCTTTTCCATGGGCCTGCGGCGGGATGCCGGGGGTAGGTGGCGCATCGCCACGGAGCTGCTGATGCGCATCCCCGAGTGGGCGTTCGAGCGCGTGATTACGGCGGACAACCTGATCGACAACCTGGACGAGGCGGGGATCGAGCGCGCCGTCGTCCTCTCGGTCGGCTACTGGCACAGCGACGAGGCGACCACGCGCGCGGAGAACGACTGGACGGCGGCGCAGGTGGGGCGCTACCCGGACCGGCTGGTGGGCTTCTGCGGCGTTCGCCCGTTGCTGGACTTTGCCGTGGCCGAGGTGCGGCGGTGCGCCCGCGAACTGCGGATGAAGGGGATCAAGATGCACTTCCGCGGCAGCAGGGTAGACGTGCTGAACCCCGAGCACCTGGAGAAGGTGCGCCGCGTGTTCCAGGCCGCCAACGAGGAGGGGTTGGCGATCGTGGTGCACTCCGAGGCACGCGGCGAGTACGCGCGGGCACACGCGGAGGCGTTCCTGAACCACCTGCTGCCGGCGGCGCCGGACGTGCCCGTGCAGATCGCCCACCTGTGGGGCGGCAACCAGTACCGTGCGGAGCCGCTGGCCGTCTACGCGGCCGCCATCGCCGCGGGCGACCCCCGAACGCGGAACCTGTACTTCGACTTGGCGGAGAGCGTGCCGGGGGCGCTGGGTTCGGAAGATGCGCTGCGGGAGATCACGGAGACAATCCGCAAGATCGGGCTGGACCGCGTGCTCTACGGCTCGGACGCCACCACGGCCGGCGGCGCGCGCATCGCGCAGCGCTGGGCGGAGCTCCGCCACCGGCTGGGGCTGACCGACGCCGAACTGCAGGACATCGCGGACAACGTGGCGCCGTACCTCCGCTGATTGGCTGGCGGCATACGACGCCCCTACCGCACTCAAACGTACTCCCGTGCCTTCACGAACTGACCCATGCCGCCTCGACGCGAACGACGTGGAACGCCGCCGCTCAGTAGACCGGCGCTGGCGGCTACGCCGTACTGCGCACCGGCGCACGACGGCATTAGTGCCCCAACACAATTTTGGCTAACCAATCCGGTCGGCTAGCGAAGGAGCAGCGAATTGCATTGATCAATCGTGATGTACACGACCCGGACATGAGTCTGCAGTGTGTCGCGGGCGGGGGATCTGCTGGGCCGTGGCAAGTGAACCCAAAGGCCGGCGCTATGACGCGCCGGGCTGGCGAAATGGCGTGCGAACAACAGCAGGAGAGCGGTGGTGGCGAATCGAGGCGAAGTGGCGACGAGCCGGGTGCGCAGCGGCTCCACTACTCAGTGGTCTCGAATCTGGCCTGCACCTGAACCCTGACACTTGGTTGGCGCCCGCGGGCGCACGACTAAAAGCGTTATTCACGTCAATTCGGCACCGAACAGGATGTCTCATCATCTTTCAGTGAGCGAAAGCACCTTCGCAGCGTCTCGCGCCTCGGTCACGGCAGCCCGAACTCGCTTTCGGAACGCCTTCCCATTGCGCACTTCTCCGAGCAATGCCTCAAGCGCGGGCCGTACACTCGCGGCTTGTGCAGCAGCGAGGAAGTACTCCGGCGGCCAATCATTCTCAACATAGCTCTCGATGAACGCTCGGCGTAACCTCTCACAGCGATCCCAATCCCAGAGGAAGCCCAGATGCGGCAAGTAGCTTTCGATAAGGGTCCAAGTTCGGTGATCGTAGCTATTAGCTGCTAGCGCTCGGTGCAAAGACGGAAAAACGGTCGCCATCAGCACAGCTCCGTCGTGGGACTGGTCCAGCTTCGACAACGCAAAGCCGAATGCGCAACTGCGCACGAAAGCATTGGTGTGCGTTTCACCCCGCCTCGCTGACGCCCGGATCAGCCCGAGCCAAGCCACGGAGGCGTTATCGTCCCGGTAAATACGTGTCGGATCCAAGATATCAGGTAGTACCGAACAGACGCTGGTGGCTGGTAGAGCAACGCGGGTCAACCAATCAGTGACACGTCTGGGATGGGCTCGTAGAAGCTCAGTCCAGCCGGTACCAAGCGCTGGCAAACTATTGCCGCTGTTTGCTTGAAGCCAATCCAGCAGAGCCGTAGCTCCGATTGCGCCCAACTGGCGTGTCGTTCCGGGAGGAAGCTCGAAGAGACCGGCATTCAAGACGGTTCGGACCAGCTGAGCACGTTCACCGGAAGTCGACGCAGCCCTGAACGACACTTCAACCAGCGTCCGTCGCAAATCTTCCGAAACCCACCAAAACGCCGGCTCATGCACGGCATCCGGTCGCAGCTTGATCAGTGAAGCCGCGAGTGCCGGATGCGCACTCAAGACTTCGGCAAGCATGCTCGCAGGCATTCGATCTACCATCGCCGTCACGATGCATCGGCCGATGTCCGTTCGTGCTTCCAACGCCGATAAGAACAATATCCTTGCGGCCGCAGGATCTTCGACGAGAAGGGTGCCGCATCGAGTATCCAAGTCGAGGGTTCCCGGAGCGATTGCGGAACCGGCTACAGCAGTTGTGAGTGCTTGGAGGACGGTCGAGTCGGAGGCTTGGACGAATCCAGCATCCCGGCGGACCGCCGGCCCGCCGAACAAGGCGCGTTTCAGCCTTCCAGCCTCATCGGGAGACGGGAAAACCGCTGCTATTTCGTCCAATAGCGAAGCCAAATCGTGCCCGCCCTCCGGTTTCTCACCCGCCTTAAGGAGCACTGTGCAGAGACTGCGCATTCCGCCTCGTCCGCCGCTCACATCTGCCCCATACGCCCAGAGGTACCTCCGGAGTTCGGTCGGGGGTCCGCATAGATCTGCCCACAGGAGACGGCTCCAGTGCGCGCTTATGTCCTCCAACAGGTGCTCGAAGGGGGGGGAGAGAACAAGGTGATCCGGTATGTCTCGAAACGCGAAGGTACGGCTCTCTGGCACGATTTGTAAATCGAATCCTTCAACGGGAATTGCCCGTGGCCCAAGCGCGCCAGTGCAGAACCGGAATTCGCGCCGGAGCCGCGGCCATTGCTGGCTCCAAACAAGCAATGTCAACTCTTCAAAAGCCGCCCCTTCGGATGCCGGCACCACAAGATGTCTTTCTGGCGTAGAGTACAAGGCATTTAGCGCCGCAATAGCCGTGGTCCGAACGATTCGATCTAAATCCATCCTTCGCCACGCCGCTGCTGCGTGCCGAGAGTCCACCGTAAGCGTAAGCGGTTCCGAGTACGCGAGCAGATCATCGTTCAGAATTGGCCGCCGAAAAATGTCCAGTAGAATCCGGAGGTCCGGAATACGCGCAAGTTCCGCGAAAGGAATCAACAATGTGTGTGTCCAGACACATCCAGGACGCGGCATCTCTTCCGCGTACCACGTCCGGGCGAAAGCAAAGACCGATGCGCTAGCAAGCGCATACCCGGTCAGGTACGAGTCGAATTCAGGTACTCGCCCGGCGCCAGACAAGTCACTCAGAAATAGTAGGGACCGTTCCGCATCCATCGAAAGAGTGACCGACCCAGCCAGACGGCGGTGGCCGTGAGCGTAACCGTGAAGGACTTGGTCGAGCGAGATCGTAGTCACGTTTCCTCACGTCTCGCCTGAGATGTACTCAGCAACCATGAAACCGGCGACGTGATGTCTCTGTGGGGCTCTTCGTTGTCAGCTACAACGGTGATCCGGTCGGAAGGATTCGGAGTCGACCGGAGTAGCTGGTCATCGCCCGGATAATCCCAACCTTGGGCGCTCACTCCAAATACTCGGATATAGAACCGATCATCGTTGCTCCGGAGGTATTGCTCCAAAAGCGGAAGTTCCCTACTTAGCCACTCGGAAGGTGCGGGCGGTGCATGGATCCCGCGAACTTTGTCCCACGCAGAGATGACGATTCCGAGCGGAAAGGAGACTTTCGGCGCATGGTCTGCAAGCACTTGCAGAACGTCAACCAGTTGTGCGGACGTAGCGGCACTACTTGGTGTGAATGGGATTGGCTTCACACGAGCATCCGGTGCGGAGACCGGCGCACCGAGGCTTTTTGCCAAGGCAAAAACTTCTTCTAGGCGAAGTGGCGGTATCACCCGATCTGGATGGAGAAACAGCAGAGCTCCCGCTGATTCCCGAACCATGTCCAAGTATGAATTCAGGCAGTGACGCTCGGTCCACTGACGTTCAAAGTGTTCACCGGAGAGATCAGGAAACAGCAAATCCGCCTCGCCCCCGCTAACTTGATCCCGGACCCGCATGGAGGCCGTGTGATCCGCCGTGAAGAGTGTCCGCTCTGCGGGCAGGCCTTGCTCCCACCGAGTTCGGATGGCGTTTAGGTACCGCCGATCTGCGGGCAGCGCAGCTGCAGAAAGACGGCCTCCCTCCGCATCTGCTACAACGTGCCAGAAAGCCGCCAGAAACGTTGTTTTCCCGCTTCCGGGTAAGCCGAGCATCAGGAAACGGTTCTCAATGTTATCCATGGTCACGCTCAAATCTGAAATTATCGAACGGGGTCAAAATCAGCCCCGGCTCTGGCGCGTCGGCAGTTCTACTAACCGGCCTTGGTCCATCATCCAACCAGTGCGCGAACAAGTCATCCAAGCCGAACCCGAATGGCAGATCCGCTGCTTGGGGCCGTGCAGCCACTCGGTAGACCCGTATGTGCGCGAATTGCGACCCAAATTCCGCCAGGAGCCGAGCAACTGCAGCCTCGGTAAAAATGACCGTTTCATCTCTGGGATCGCTACCAACCACTTCGTCCCATTTAGTAACAAGTAGATCAACGGGCGTGGTGTAAGCGAGTACGCCCGCTTCGACGAGGCTCCGGAGAAGTGTCCGCGCATGGGTGACAGCTACCGCACGCAGCCGCGGCTGTGCGAGTTGATTTCCATCCAATATCAGTGCGAAGTGATTTGCAGATCCGACCACTTGAAGCTGCTCAGCATCGAGCAGCGAATCCCGCGCCCGCTGGTAGACCTCCCCTGTGAAGTCCCAAAACAACAACTCATGTCTTCGGCGATCATCACCACGAACGCACACGTGCAGGAATCCGGAGGTCGAAAGCTCGGTGCGCTGGGTCTCCGGAACCTCGGCTTGTGATGCCGCACGGGAGTCGTGACAACGCTGCTCAAACGCAAGGAGCGATCGTGAGCCGGCGAAGTCGTACCCGCAGAACGGCCCTTCATGGAACCGCTCAAAAAGACTGACCAGCAGAGTTGTTTTCCCGCTCTCAACATCGCCGGCGAGTACAATAATGCGCGCCCCACTTCTCCTCATCAAACCGAACGCGCCCGCAGTATCGATTTGTAGCCCTGAATGCAACGTCTGCCACCCCCGCTCGGGGCTCTCCCCCCCAGCCGAAACCGCCGGTTCCGTTTCGATTGGAGGACTAACTTGGACAAGTCCGAAATTCGGGCACTGAGTGTCAGGCGCCGAGAAACCTTCTAAGCACAAGCCTGAAGCAGCAACCGGGCAATTTGCAAGTCGGCATTGCGGGATGGTGGCTACGTCAGTCATTCGGCCGCGAGCGGTTGGAGGAGTTCTCGAAGCAACCGCTCATGATAACATTGGAGCGCGAGAGTAACGTCAGCCACCTCGGCCGACACATCGATGCCGTAGCGGGTCTGGACGAGTTTCGTCCAGCTTGCATCCCCCTGAAATTCTACCCACGTATGCGCCGCCGCGTGAACGGGGGTGAGCTCTACCAATTCGGCAGAAACTGGCTCGCAAAGCTTAGTGATACTGGACGGATCGGAGCCGGCTATTGCAGCCTCAATGGTCACTGGATGCTCGGTAGCCTGAGTCAGTTGCAATACGCGAGCGAGGAACGCAGGTGCTGCAAGCGGCCCGGGAGGTCCATCGGTGAGTTCAGCCATTTCCAGAGCTACCTGAAGTACCGCCGAGGCTCGCCCAAACTCTCGGAAGAACTTGCCGACTAGAGAACTCTGCTCTCCGAACATCCACCACAGGATGATTGTTTCTTCGCGAAGGCGCCGCACCTCTAGCCAGACTGTCTCAAAGGCTTGAGCAGTCGATTGACCGAGCGAGGCCGTGTCCGCAGAAACCGCAGCCACGCCGGAGGCGATGCTCTTCACAACGGCTGCGGCCTGCCCCCCCAAGTATCCCTCCTGGGGGTTCTTGATAACAGAAGCAAGTTGCGCTTGATAATTTCCCGGGAAAGTGGCGCTACTCTGGAACGGTAATCGCTCGCGCTTTGCCCAGCGCAAACGTCGGCGGCGAAGGAGATAATTCTCGGCGATGATTGGCAGATCTGCCGGCAAGGGCTTCGGGCCAAGCCCTGCGCACGTGACGCAAAGTACCGCGAGCGCCGCGCGGTCAGCGAGTTCGCGTTCGTCCGATTCGATAAACGCGGCCAGGGCCGCTCCCGCCATAACCCTGGTCTCGTGAGCCACATCCTCAGGTTTCAGATCTAGTTCGTTTTTACGAAGCGCTACGCTGAAGGACGAACCGGCCCCGCCCGGCAACACGCTACGACCAAAGGCAAGCCGGATCATGTCTGGCACGAGCGTGACGCGGTCTCTCCGTCGGAGTGCGTCGACCACCTTCCACTTCCGCTTCAGGAGTTCGGATGACGGCTCGGGATGGACAGTGCGGTACCAGTCAGGAAATTGAGTGAGCATGATCATTCTAATGTGAACGGGTTTGGCTCCGGCTTTCCGTCCGGGTGACGTTGTTCTACTTCGGCCCATAACTCCGCCAACCGGTGTTCGTCACTCGCGCGCTGGAAGAAGCGTCCAAAGAGGTCGCGGTCACGGACTCCCTCGTCTTCATCCCGTACTAACCCGAGCCGCACGGAAATGTCGACGCGCTCATGGTGCGGCAACGTCAGAAAGTGGTAAGCGAGGCGGCGCTTCGGTTCCATAGCCGGCGCATGCTCAGGAGCGGGGGAAGGTTCCACGGGAAGCGAGCGCTTCACACCGGATCGCTCGAACCTATCCGCCGGGCGTCGTACCTCTGCGGGTGTTATGCCAGGAAGGGGAAGAAGCTCTGTTCTGGCCTCCTTCCCATCGTCGGTCCATTCCGCCCGAAACCTGTGGTTGTCGCTCCAAATGCGTGTATATAGCCGGACTGCCAACACCGGGGATTCGGCTGCCCCTTGGACATCCAGTTCCATGATGTTGTAGGTGGGGATCCAGCCCGCTTCCTCTCTAACTGGATGAACTGCCCCACAGTGCAACCAGAGGCTACCGCGATTCACGTGAGGGTCTTGGCGGTGCTCGTGTCCAAAGACGTGCACGGTGTGTCGGCTGCACAAGACTCTTTCAACAGCCGCTTCGTCACGCAACCAGCGGAGAGGGTGGTGGCACATAGCAAGGTGCACGGTCGCCGGCTTTG
Source organism: Longimicrobium sp. (assembly GCF_036388275.1). Classification (NCBI taxonomy): domain Bacteria; kingdom Pseudomonadati; phylum Gemmatimonadota; class Longimicrobiia; order Longimicrobiales; family Longimicrobiaceae; genus Longimicrobium; species Longimicrobium sp. Next base: position 92,059 of record NZ_DASVSF010000102.1, on the reverse strand, counting down.
GTTGAGCAGCAGTGGCCTGCAAAGTCCCTAGCACGAGCTTGCCTCGATCATTCAGTGATGTGTCATCTGAATCGGAGCAGAGTGTCGAGTTCAAGCCGACCAATCTCAAGGTCCACACGGCATCCAAGCCCATCGAGTGCTGCCACACAGGTTGCTCGGGAGAGATGTTGCACCCGTAAGCTGCAGCGAAATCATTATAGCGCTCGATGTGATCGAAGAGCAGAGTCCTACGCCCTGATCGTAGATACTCCGCGATTACAGCATCGATTTGGTGAGCCGGACCATCTCTCAAGTCTCGATGAAGTGCCCGGATCGCGGGGTCGTTTCGAACAGCGGACCTTTCCACGTCATGGTTGCCCGGAACGGTCCAGACCTGATCACGAGCACATCCTGCGGCGTCGCAAACCTCGTCGAACCACTTTCGCGCGTAATCGTATTCAGCCTCTGCGCCCGCAAAGGCGATATCGCCGTTAACGAGCACGCCAGAAAACTCGCCGAGTCTCACGCGGATCGACTGGAGATCCTCAACGAGCCGGGCGCGAACGTCATGGTCCTGATCCCAAACTTCCCCAGCAACCCCCGCCCGGAAGTGGATGTCACTGAGAACCACGAATCTGAGCATCGCGTGTCCAAGGTCTTGTGGACAGTGTCGCTATTGTCGCAGCACGCACAGTAGTGTGATAGCACAATCTAACGGCGATCACCACTTGAAGGTCGTTGTGTACAAAGATTTCCGCTAGCCCCTACCACTAACGTCTAGATCGATGAGCAGTGCGTCCAACATCTTAATCCGCTCGCGCGCCACCTGGGCCAGCGCTGGCCGCCAGTTCTCAGGCGGCGTCCGGTACGCGGAACTGGCCGGGTCCAGCCGGGCACGGGCGATCGAGCTGATTGAGACGCCGGCCGCTTCGGCGATCTCGTCGGCGGTGATGCGGCGGGTCAGGATGTCGGTGGCTTCCTTGAAATCCATCATCCGATCTGGATAGAGCGCTCTTGACAAACCAGCGGGTTGGACATATTATTCTATCCAGCAGGGCGAAAAGCAAGGCTGGCCGAATCTCCCGGAAAGAAGCCTCGACCAGCCTCGTTCACGAACCGACCCGAAGGCCGCCTCGCTCGCCAAAGGTGCCCTGCCGCGGCCCAAGGGTCAAGAGACACGGAGCCGACCCATGCCTCGCAAGCCAAAGTCGCCCTTCCCTCCCCCGCCACCTCCGCCCGGCGTGTGGGTAATCAAGAAGCGGGACCGCAACTGGATGGTGATTGCCCCGGATGGCGCCCTGGTGTGCATCACGCTGTACAAGAAGGGCGCGCAGGAAGTGGTGCGGCGGCTGACCGCCGCATGAGACGAGACCCCCGGCGAGCGCATCGCCGGGGGTCACGCCGTTCGTCCACGATGCCCCGTCGCTCAGGACGCGCGCGGGCCCTCCAGCGGCGGGCCGCCGGTGCGGAAGACCTTGATGGTCGTGCCCCGGCCCGTGGCGTCGCGGGTGAAGTCGACGCGCCAGTACGTCTGCGCCGTCACGAAGCGCGTCGGATTCACGGGTACCAGCTCCTGGACGGTGCCGGGCGGGCCGTGCAGCACCAGCCTGCCGCCCTCCAGGCGCACCTCCGCGGTGCGGCTGGGGTCGCCGAGCGTATACTGGCCCACGAGGCCGGCCAGGGAGGCCGAATCCAGTACGGCGGGAGTCAGGTTGTCCGCCTGGAACCGCGGCCAGCCGTACTCGGCGGCCACGGCGCGGATGAGCTCCTGGGCCAGCGGGCCGCCGTTGTCGCCGTTGGTCATCACGACCAGCCCCGAGCCCGTCCCCGGAAAGAGGTACGCGAAGGCACGGTATCCCTCGTTGCTGCCGTTGTGGCCAAAGCCGAAGCTGTCGCCGCTCCCCGACAGCTGCATGCCGAGGCCGAAGCCGTCCTTCTGCACGGTGAGCATCTGCGTGGCCATCTCGCGCGAGAGCAGCGATGTGGAGCGCCCGGCGGAGGCGTCGGAAAGGGCGATGAGCCAGGTGGCCAGGTCCGTGGGCGTGGTCCACAGCCCGGCGGCGGCCTGCTCGGGATACATGTGCCACCCGCCCGCGATCACCTCGCCGGACGGCCGGTGCCCGCGCGCCGCCTGGGCGTGGCGCGACGCGGGGAGCGGCTGCTGGTAGGTGCTGCTCCGCATCCCCGCGGGGGTGAGCACCTGGCGCTGCATCAGGTCGGCGAAGGGCTGGCGGGATACATCTTCCAGCAGCTGCTGCATCACCGTAAAGCCGCCGCCGGAGTACCGGCCGATGGCGCCCGGGAGCGTATCCGCCACGACAGGCTTGCTGTTGGCGGGCGCCGCGCCGTTCAGCACCTGCACGGTCGTGGGCACGGCCGCGCCCTGCGCGTAGCCCCCAAAGCCGTGCACGGTAAGGCCCGCGTTGTGGCTGACGATGCGCCGCAGCGTGACCTTCTGCGCCTCGGTGAAGCGGTTGCGCGGCACCTGCCACGACGTGAGGTAGCCGTTCACGTCGGCATCCAGATCCAGCGTGCCGCGCTGCACCAGCCGCAGCATGGCCGTGGCCGCGACGGGCTTGCTGATGGACGCCGCCTGGAAGAGAGTGGCCGGGGTGACCGGGTCCGGCCTGCCCGCCTCGAGCACGCCCACGCCGCCCGCCCACGCGATCCGGCCGTTCTCGATGAGCGCCACGCTGACGCCGGGCACCTTGTGGACCGCCATGCGCTCTTCCAGCGTCCAGCGCACGGCGGGCCGCCCCACGATCTCCAGCGGTGGGCGCAGGTCGCGGAACAGGTTCGCGATGCGCGTCGTGTCCTGCGCGGCGGCCGCGGGGACCGTGGCGGCGGGTGGCTTGGGCGCGCAGGCGGCGAGGGCCGCGAACACCAGGAACAGCTTGGTTCGGTGCATGATATCCTCGGTGGATGGACGGAGATTCGGGTTGATGTTCATCGCGGCGTGCGAACCGCCACGTCCGCGAGGTTGTCGCCGGGCTCGTCATCGATCAGCAGGATGCGCGGGTCGATGCCGGCCCGCGCCGGCCTGCGGGGAACGATCACGGTGATGCGGTGCTCGCCGGAGCGGACGCGGTGCATCCGCCGGTACAGCGGCTCGCCGGGCTTTGCATCCGCCGAGGCCGCGTAGACGCCGATCTCCACCAGGTCGTCCATCGGCAGCTCGCGCTCGCCGCCCGCGCTGTCGACGACCACCTTGCGCGCCTGCACGTCGAGCGTAACGCGCCAGGTGCCGTCCGGTAGCAGCTGGGCGCTGGCCTGCTCCGTGGCGAGCTCCCAGTAGGTGTTCCGCTCGAAGAGGTCCGCCAGCAGGGGGCGCAGGGAATCGGGCGTGGCCGCCTGCAGCTCGCGGTACAGGTCCAGCGAAGTCGGCAGCGGCGGCACGCCCGAGCCGTGCACCTGCAGGAAGCGCCGGAGCGCGCCGTTCACCCGCTGCTCGCCCACGTACTCGCGCAGGGCGTACATGGCGAACGGGCCCTTGCGGGAGTACAGCAACCAGTCGTCCGCGCGCAGCAGCGGGGCGGCGGCGCGCGAGTGCGGCGTCAGGTAGGCCTCGCGCATCAATCCCAGCAGGCGGCGCAGGTGCTCGGGGCCGTACGTCGCCTCCACCACGCCCAGCGCCGAGTACCACGCCAGGCTTTCGCTCAGCAGCGGGGCGCCATCCACCCGTGCGGGCATCACCTGGTTGCCCCACCACTGGTGCGCCACCTCGTGCGCCACGATGGCGAACGGAAAGTCGACCTCCCGCGCGTCGTGCCGCGGGTCCATCAGCGCGAACTTCTCCTGGTAGCTGATGTTGATGGGGTACGCGTGCAGCGAGAGCCCGTCGCCGGGGTGCTCCACCAGTCGGAGTTGGGCGTGCGGATACGGCCCGAAGTGCTTCGTGTGGTACTCCAGCGACGCGGCCAGCCCGCGGACCATCCCATCCACGTTCCACGCGTGCCCGGGATGGTGGACCACCTCCACGTCCACGCCGCCCGCCCGGCCGCGGCGCACGGCGTACTGGGCGGAGAAGATGGCGAAGTCGTTCCGGATGGGCGCGTCGGTGGAGTAGTGGAAGTAGCGCCGCCCATCCTTCATCCACGTGCGCCGCAGCGTGCCGGGCGCGAAGGCGGTCTGCCCCGCAGCCGTGCCGACGATGGCCTCGAACCCGATCCGCGGCTCCGGCAGCTCCATCCGCGCGGCCACGTCGCCCGGCGCGCGGACGGGCCGGGGCGCGAGGCCGTGCGCCCGCCGGTCCGCCGCGTTCGCCAGCTCGCGGCCGGGCTGATAGCCGATCGCGGGAAGCCAATCGCGGCCGATGAAGTACGTGCCGTTCACCGCCACCGCATCGTCGTCGCTGAACCCGCGCGGGGCATGGCGGATGGAGAAGCGCATCTCCAGCGAGTCTCCCGACTGCAGCGGCTGCGCGAGCGCGTAGATCCGGTGCCCCAGTTGCTCATCCGCCAGCCTGCGCGTGGCCGGCCGATCGAACCCGATGGTCCCGGTCTCCACCTCCGAGGCCGTGGCCACGTGCACGGATCGGATCGGCACCGCGCCCGCGTTCACCAGGCGGTAGCTGCCGCGGATCTCCACCTCGCGCCGGCCGGGATGGATCTCCACGTGCAGGTGCGTGGCAGTCAGGCGCGGCTGCGCGACGCCCTCGTATCGCCCGTAGCGCCGCTCGTACTCGGCACGCGCGGCGGTGGCGGCGGAATCGGACTCGTGGTCATTCAGCAGGTAGGTGTTGTACGCCGCGAATCCGCCCAGCCCCAGGATCAACGCCATCGCCACCGCCGCCACGCGGGCGACCGGATGCGTGAACCGGCGCCGCGCCACTCGCATCCGCGACACCCATCCCGCTTCCCTGCCCCGCACCCACAGCAGCCGCGCCGCGACCCCGAACATCAGCGCCCACGCCGCCCAGTACAGCTTGTAGACGACCACGGGGCCCAGTAACGCCCCGAAGCCGCGCATGTCCGAGTACGACCACCCCGGATCGGAGCCGTAGACGAGCAGGTGGTTGTCCATCCCCATCGACGGGCCGAAGGCCATCACTGCGTACGCCATCACCAGCGCCAGGTGGCCCGCGTACTTCTGGTTCACGACCACGTGGATGACGAACGCGAGCAGGGCGAACAGGAGGTAATCCGCCAGCTGCAGCCCGAAGAGGATGCGCACGTACAGGTCAAGCTGAAAGTCGCGATAGCCCAGGCTCGCCTGCACGAGCATCGCGCCGGCCATCATCAGCACCTGGAGCGCGGCGAGCACCAGCGCCAAGCCGGCGAACTTGCCCACGAACGACACCCAGTCCGGCACCGGCACGGCATCGGCCATCTCGCCCAGGCCGGCCTCGCGCTCGCGCCACACCAGCTCGCCCGCGTAGAAGACGATCATCACGGGGATGATCATCCAGATGGGCTCGCCGAAGTCGCCCAGGGGCCCGACGACCAGGTCCGTGGTGGGGACCAGCGGCACGCCCATGTGCTCCATCCACTCCGGACCGGTCAGCACCAGGACGATGGTGAGGAACGCGAGCGCGGCGCCGCCCCAGCTGGTCACGATCAGCCGGAACGACTCCGCGGCGACGGCGAGCACCTGGTGGAGACGCGTCCGGACGCCGAACGCACGCGGGACGATCGGCACCACGACGGGCGCACTGGGCGTGGCCCCGACGGCCTCCGCGGCGCGCATCGCCCGGCGCGAGCGGCCACCCACCGGCGGATGCGCGAAGCGGAAGCGCAGGTACGTGATGGCGAGCGCGGCCATCGCGATCCCCATCCACAGGAGGCGGTTGGTGATGAGCGACGGCTGCAATCCGATGTAGAGCGTGTTCTTCTCCGCCGCCGTCCACGACTTGCCTGCCTCGCTCAGCACCGTGATGCCGATGGGGTCCAGGTACTTCGCCAGCTGCCAGCGGCCCATCTGCGCGGCCAGGAACTGCCAGCTGAACATCATCGCGAAGAACAGGAGCACGCTGCCCAGGTAGCTCGCGACGGCGCGACGGGTGAGGGCGGCGAGCGCAAAGCCGAGCGCCGTGGCCACGAAGGCGTTCGGCAGGGCGATGGCGAGGTACGCACCCACGTAGCCGCCGATGCGGAACGGGCCCCTGAACTCCGCCTCCAGCCCCCACAGCGGCGCCGCGAGCAGCACGGCGAGGGGAATGGCGAGCAGGAGCAGCGCGTTCAGGGCGAACGCGGCGAGGAACCGCCCGCCCTGGTACGCGCCCTTGCCGACGGGCGCGCTGTAGAAGAGCGGATGCATCCGCAGCTGCACGTCGCGGGCGGCCGCATCGCCCGCCAGCGCCGCGGCGGACACCAGCCCCAGCATGCTTCCCATCAGGGTGACGGACGCAATGACGAACGGCGCGTTGTACAGGTAGAGGCCGTCCCGCGCGCCGGCGATGTACACCTCCGTCGCCATCTGCAGTGCGAGCGCCAGCAGGGCCGCGGCGTACGCCCAGGTACTGTAGCGGCGCGCCTGGTGGCCGATTTCGAAGCGGAAAACTTCCCAGAGCTTCATCACGCCGCCTCCACCAGCTGCCGCTCCGCGCGCGGACCCACGTGGCCGGCCATGGTGCTGAAGTACACGTCTTCCAGGTCCGGCTCCACCGCGTCGAAGCCTGGCTCCGGCTGCACCTCGCCGTACACGTGCACGACGGACCGCCCGGCCAGGAGCTTGGTGGAGATCACCGGGAACGCCTCCTCCACACCGACCAGCTCGCTCCGCGCGATCACTTTCCGCCAGATGCGCCCACGCAGCTGGTCGATGGCCCGCAGCGGCTCGGCCTTGAGCAGGATTTCGCCACGGTTGATGATGGCCATGCGCGTGCACAGCTCGCTCACGTCTTCCACGATGTGCGTGGAGAGGATGACAACGGCGCTCTCGCCCAGCTCCGAAAGCAGGTTCAGGAAGCGCACGCGCTCCGCCGGGTCCAGCCCCGCCGTGGGCTCATCGACGATCAGCAGCGTGGGATTGCCCAGCAGGGCCACGGCCACGCCGAAGCGCTGCCGCATGCCGCCGGAGTATCCGCCCAGCTTCTGCCTGCGCACATCCCACAGGTTCGTCTGCCGCAGCAGCGCCTCGACGACGGCCTTTCGCGACGCGCGCTGCGTGATGCCCTCCAGCACGGCGAAATGGTCCAGCAGCCGCTCCGCCGTCACGCCGGGATACACGCCGAACTCCTGCGGCAGGTAGCCCAGCGTCTTCCGCAGCTCGTCTTTCTGGTTCACGACGTCGATCTCGCCCAGGTGCGCGGTGCCGGAATCGGGCTCCTGCAGCGTCGCCAGAATGCGCATGAGCGTGGACTTTCCCGCCCCGTTGGGTCCCAGCAGCCCGAACATGCCGCGCGGGATGGTGAGATTGACGTTCTTCAGGGCCTGCACGCCGTTGGCGTAGGTCTTCGAGAGGTCGCGGATCGTCAGTTCCATGGATGCCATCCCTGCGGTAAGGACGCGGCCGGGTAGGCGTCGCCATGGCGGCGACGCCCCGGAAGGGTCGGAAGTGTTTCAGGAGAGAGGAGTCAGGGGCGTCGTCGCTCGCGGTGGCGCGAGGCGGCGGCCCAGAGCGCGGCGGCGCCGGCGGCCAGCCAGACCAGCGTGGCCGCGGCCCAGCCACCCGGGTCGGGAAGAGCCTGCCAGTAGATGATCGCCTGGTTGGGGCGGACGTCGGCTTCCACCCGGAGCGCCTCCGTGTGCGCGATCAGCAGCCCCTCCAGCCCGTACGGGCCGAACAACACGGCCTCCAGCACGTCCGAAAGCGGGCCGCGCAGCCACGGGGTGGTGGACGTTTCCATGGCGATGGTCAGGAGAAAGAAGGCCGCGATGGTCCCGGCCACCCACCGCCAGGGCTGGCGCGGGCCCAGGACCAGGGCGCTGGCCAGCAGGTAGGTGCCTGTCGCGGCGGTGAACGGCACCAGCCACAGCACGGGTTGCGGCACCCACTGTACGGTCCGGAGCGTGGCCGGATCGAACGCCTGCAGGCTGGTGGCCGGGGTGGCCATGTGAAGCGTCTCCGCGCCCAGCACGTTGCCGCCGGAAAGCAGCGCGAACACGAGCAGCCACAGGACGAACACGGCGATGGCGGCCATCAGCCACACCCATCCGCCGAACACCTTGGCGAGCGCGTGGGCGCGGCGGTCCACGGGGAGCGTCCACAGGAACGCGCCGCCGAAGCGGTCCTCGCCGAACCAGACGGCCAGGGGCAGCAGCGCGCCGAGCACCCCCGGCAGCATCCACCGCTCGGGATGAAAGCCGATCCGAGCGCCGTGCCGCACCACCTCGCCCCCGACGAACAGCGTCGCCAGCACCAGCAGTGCGAGCCCGGCGAGTGCCGGCAGCCGCAGGGAAAGGCCCACCGCGCGGACCTGCTCCCAGGCCACGACGCGCAGCCCGGGCGTGGAATGAAGGGCCAGGTCCGTCATTGCGTCACCTCGTCGGGCAGAAAGGCCAGCGCCGCGTCTTCCAGCTGCAGCGGCAGCACGTCGCGCACGTTCGCGCCGCTCGCCGCCAGCCGCTCCACCACGTTCCGCTCCTCGCCCACCAGCGTGCACTGCGCGTCGCGGCCGGCGCGGGAGCGGCGCAGCTCCCCGGGCTGGAGCTCGGGCGGCGGCACCCATCCCTCGGGCACCTCCATGCGGTAGCGGCGGACGGTGCGCTGCAGGTCCTCGCGGGGCATCTGCGCCACCAGCCGTCCCTCGTTCAGCACCCCCACGTGGTCGGCCAGGGTATCCAGCTCGTGCACGTGGTGGGTGGAGACGAGGACGGTCGTGGGCGTGTCGGCCAGGTGCTCGGCGAGCAGCGTGAGCGTGCGCCGGCGGACGACGGGGTCCAGCCCGTCGGTGGGCTCGTCCAGCAGCAGCAGCGGCGGGCGATGGGCCAGGGCCAGCACCAGCTGCACGCGCCGCGTCTGGCCCTTGGAAAGCCCGCCCATCCGCCGGTCCAGCCGCAGGCCCAGGCTGCGGGACAGGTGATCGGCGTACCCGGCGTCCCACGACGGATGGAACGCCGCGGCATGCTGCAGCACGCGGCCGCACGTCATCCAGCGGTAGCTCTGCGCGTGGTGCTCCGGCACGTAGCCGATCTGCGCGCGCACCCGCGGCCCGTCTTCGGCGCTGTCCAATCCGAAGACGGTGGCCGTGCCGGCGTCGGCGCGCTCCAGGTTCATCAGGATCTTGAACGTGGTGCTCTTTCCCGCGCCGTTGGCGCCCACCAGCACGTACACCGCGCCCTCGGGCACCCGCAGGTCCATGCCGCCGAGCGCCGTCTCGCGCCCGTACCGCTTGACAAGACCATGCGTGGCCACCGCGAACGCGCCCGGTGTTGGCTCAGAGTGGATCGACGGGCTCATGCCTCGGCTCCCTGGTTGGCGGCGGCCTCTTCCTGGGCCGCCACTTCGCGCATCATCGTCACGAGTTCCTCCACGTCCACCCCGCTGCGCCGCGCCTCCAGCAGCGCCCGCCTGGCCACCGCGCGAACGAGCGCCTGCCGCTCTTCGCTGTTGGCCTGGGCGCCGGCGGACACGAACGTTCCCTGGCCGCGGCGCACGTACACCACGCCCTCGCGCTCCAGCTCGTGGTAGGCCTGCGACACCGTCCGCGGGTTCACCACCAGTTCGGCGGCCAGCTCGCGGACGGAGGGAAGCGGGTCTTCCGGCCGGAGCGTGCCCACCACGAGCGCGCGCCGTACCTCGTCCATGATCTGGAGGTACAGCGGCCGTGCGTCGCGTGGGTCCAGGTTGATCAGCATCACAGTCCCGTGCTGCGGTGATGTACTCGTGCGCAACACTACATCGGGAGTAGTGGATTGCGCAAGGGTCTTGTTGTCGGGGGCGATGGGCAGGAGCGGCGAATCAGGCCTGCAGCAGCAAGGTACAAACAAGAAGGCCGCGGCTGATCCTGCTCAGCCACGGCCGTTCGGTTGCGCCAGACTCGGCTACTCGGGACGAAGCGCAGGTGCCGTCTTCCAGGCCTGCGCGGCACCAATCGCATAGCACACGCCCAGCACGATGCAAATGGCGGAACTGACCACCATGAACGTCAGCTTCGCCCTCAACTGATTCGTGTACACGTCATCCACGAGCATCACGGCTGGAACGCCGAAAAGGCCGCGGGCCAGGTACACCGCCGCAATCAGCGTCAGAGCCAGGCGCAGGAACGGGAGGCGGCGGATGACACCCGCGCCCGAAAACGCGTAGAGCGCCCACACAGCGAGGAGCGCAGCGATGCTGGCGGTGACGAGCGCCGGCTGCATGGAGCCGCGCGCCGCCATCCGCGCCATGCGCTCGCCCGCCCCGAAGAAGCGGTACCAGTCGGGACCGCCGATTATGATGCCAACGTGCAGCAGGGCCGCCCCGGCCGTGAGCACCCCACCGACGACGAGCAGCCGATCAGCGATCCGCAAGAGATTCCCAGGTTTTAAGGCCGCTGTAGCGCGTCTAAAAGCCTATTCACGCGAGCGACGAACTCGTCAGAGCCAGGCACCTTGTTGCGAAAATCTCCCACCACGCGATCACGGATCTGTACAGCGATGTCGTGGCGCTCCGGGGACCATTCGTCAAACACGAAATCATCGAGCGTGATGGGAATGAGGATTTCTGTGCCACCCTCCCTTGCCTCGCGAGCAAGCACTAGCTCGATCTCATTCAGCACGCCCGAGCGCGTTAGGCCAGCCTTGGAACAGATGACCAGAACTCGATCATGCTCATTCACGCCTTCAAGCATCGTCCTGTGAAGCCGCCGCCCGTACACTCCCGCGTCAGGAAAAAACCATGTGGTGACTCCCTTTGCTTGTAGAGACGTATCGAGAGCGCGTGTGAAGGATTCATCCGGTTCACCATAAATGACATACAAGGAGTAATACCGTGTGGAGGCAGGGGAGGCACTCGGCTTCAGATCAGGAGCGAATTCGTGAAGCGGGAGATTCAATGCTGAAGTGATTTTCACCATGTAGGGCAGGCGAGGCACGAGCTTCCCAGATTCCAGCTTACTCACATAGCCCTGATTAATGCCAAGCAAATTGGCGAAAGCTGACTGCGTAAGCCCCAGCCGCTCCCGCGTCGCGCGGAAGGTCTTACGAAACTTCTGACGATCAAAAACTTGGACGTCGTTCATCAATCCTCCAAGGCGTATTCCTACTCGTACGGATGTGGGAGGTACGCGCACCAGGATTCAGCTGTTCTCACGTGCCCCCGGCGCGGGATCTCGGATTTCCGCTAACCACGCCGGCTCTACCGCGCCACGACGCTTTCCCTCGCTGTCGATCAACCCGATCACAGCCATGCGGACCTCATTCCGATGCTGCGACGAGATGTGCTCCAGCAGGAACGCGATGGCGGCCTCGGCGGTTTCTGCATCGACCGGCGCGTCGCTCCCGTGTTCGCGCTGGCGGATGTACCACGCCGTCAGCTTGCGGATCGTCGCGCTTCTTGGCTCGGCGCCGGCGATGAACTCGCGCAGGCCCAGGGGCGACATGTCCACATCCCGGGCGACGGAGCGCGACGAGGTGCGCTCCATCGCTTCGCGTGCGGCCTGCCGCAGCACGCGCACGGAAATGCGCGGCTCACCGGGGGGCATTGACTCTCCGGCGGTTCAGGCCTAAACTAGCCTGGTCACTTTGATCGCTTTGACAGAATGTACACTGGACAAGGTAGGGCGCGCCCTATCGCGCTACAAGGGACAGCGAGGAGGATCGGCGATGAGGACGCGAAGTGAACAGGGCGGCCTCGCGTCGCCGCTGCGGCTGCTGGAGATGCTGGAGTTCCGGTTCGGCGCGTTCGTGGCGATCGCGACGACTTCGCTGGAGTTGAGCCGCAAAGGTCCGGAGAACGGCCTGCCGATGGACCGCGGCACCGCCGAGGCCATCCTCGAGTTCAGGGACGACCTCAAGCAGGCCTATCGCGCGGCGCTGGAGTGGGCCGACGCCAGGGGACTCGGCCCGGGGCTGAACCTCGCGGAGACCGACGAGGACGACGCGTAGGGCTTCTACTCGGCCACCAGCGCTTGGAGACGCTTCGGGGCGATCATGCAGTAGGCCTGGATCACCAAGCCCCGGATCTCGTCGTCGCTGCACGCCTCGACGAACACGCCCACCCAGCCTTTGCCGCCGACGTACGCAGGCACGTAGTATTTCTCCGGCTCGGAGCTCACCAGGTAGCCCTGAACGCCCAGCGGCGCATTGCAGCGCAGGCCCGGGCGAGGTGGCCCGTCCGGGTCCATCGAATCGGAATAGATGGCGAACATCCGCTTCCGCACGCGGAACGTCGGGTGGCCCCACGCCTCCTGCTCGAACGCCTCGGGAAGCGCCAGGCAGATGCGGCGCACCCGGCCGAGGGCGTCGTCACTCATCGAGGGCTCAGCCCACCTTCGTGGCGATCCACCACGTGGTGCCACCGGCGTCCTTCACGCCACCGCGCTTGTCCGGATCGTCCCGCTGCACCGGCTCCTGGACGGAGGATGCGCCGGCCTCCAGCGCCCGCCGATACGTCGCATCCACATCCGCCACGTAGATGTGCACGTGCGACGGCACCGGCGGCCACCCCTGCACCGCATCCGCCACCATCACCACGGTGTCGTCGATGCGCACCTCTGCATGGACCAGCTTTCCGGACTCGTCCGCGAACTGGCGCAACGGGACGCCGTCGAACACGCGGACGACGAACTCGATGGTCTCGCTCGCGCCATCGACGATCAGGTAGGGCGAAACCGTGCTGTAGCCCTCGGGCTTGTGGGATGCACTCATCGACCGATGCTCGTTTCTTCGAGGGTGATCGGGAAGGCGCCCGCCGTTCTGCTGGCAGTTCGGTACGGTCGCAGGGACGGAATCCAGCAGCGGATGGCGCGGCGATACGTCTCGTACTCCGCGCCGAAGCGGTCCAGCAGGTCGCGTTCCTCCGGCGGGCGCAGGCCGGAGTTCCACAGCAGGCCGCCCGCGATCACGTACGCCATCAGCAGCCACGATCCGTACGCGAGCGCGATGGCCATCCCCTGCCCCAGCCCCGCCACCGCCATGGGATTCCGAACCCACGCGTACGGACCGGAGATCACCAGGCGACGCGGCGCCTCCAGCGGCAGCGGCGTGCCCTCGCCACGCATCGCGAGGGTCATTCCGGTCCAGAGGTTCAGCGCGCTGAACGCGATGAAGATCGCGATCGAGATCCCGAGCTGCGCCGGCAATGCGAGCCGCGGCAGACGGAAGTGCCTGTCGACGATCAGCAGCAGCGCAGGCAGCAGCGCCAGCGTCACGCCCCATACGACGGTGCACTGCGCGAGCGTGCGTGCGACGTTCTGCCCGGCGCTCGCGGGCGCGGCGGGGCGCATGAGCCGACCGGCGGGAAGCGCGTTCAGGCCGGCGAGGGCCAGGCTCGCGAGCGCCGCGGGCGTCATCAGCGCCACGTTCAGCCACGCGCCGCCGGCCGCGAACGACGCTGCGACGCAGTAGAGGGTGGCGTAAAGCATCGCGCCCGCGACTAGCCAGAGCGCCGCGCCCGCCCACCGGCTGGCGCGCAATACCAGCCACGCGGCGAGCATCGATCCCGCGCCGCCGATCACCAGGTCCGGCACCCAGAACGCGAGGAGGGACGACTCCGTCCAGCCTGGCGCCTCGAACCACCCGCGGACAGACGGAACCCGCCACAGCACGATCCACCAGGCGACGATCGCCACGCCCTGGAACGCGAAGTACGCCGCCGTGACTCGCCGGATCTTCACGATGGGAGCGCGGGGGGTGGCGGGCGTCTCCATCAGCCTACGACTCGATCAGCTTCCGCTGCATCAGCAGCGCCATCAGCGTGGCCGCGACCAGGTCCTGTTCCTCGCGCGGCAGCGACGGCGAAACGCGGATGATGCCCGGATGCGTGCGATCGACCATCCCCACGAGCGTCTCGCCCCGGCGTACCAGGTACGCGCGCGGAAGCTGTTCGTCATCATCACCGCGCTCGCGCTCCCCCACGATCTCGAACTTCACCTCGCCTCGCTCGATGGTTCCACGAGGTACGTTGTCGTTACGCGCAGCGAGAGTCAGCGTGCCGGATAGGGCGGCGGAATCGGCGTCCGGGAACACGCGGCAGTTCAGCGACAGCCCCGATTCCAGCTCGATGTCCACCGACCCGATGGAGAAACCGCGATCCCTGTCGCGGCTGTCGCACTCCACGCGCGTGATGGCGCTCCCCTCGGTGGAATCACGCAGCGCGAACTCGTAGCGCTCCTGGTACTCGCGCTTTCCCTTGATCGCGTCCACCACTCCGCCGCGCTGCCGGATGTCGTGCCAGCGCACGTCCGCCACGCGGTACGGGCCGAACCTGTAGCGCACCGTCGGCCGATCGTGGCGCATCTCCACCCGCCACTCCTCGGTGGTGGATAGCGCCTCCGGAACGGGCATCGGCGGCATGGAGGGAAATGCGCAGGCGGACAAGGAGGCCAGCAACGCCAGCGCGGCGGCGGTTCGGGTGTGGTGGGCGTTCATGGCGTTCGATGGGGGCTGGCGGACGGGGGCGAAGCCGCGCGGGCGGAGTCGATGGACCTGGCGCCACGCATGGCCCAGCGCACGTAGGCGTAGTGCATCAACGACCAGATGATTCCGTTGCCGACGCCTTCGACTGCGGCCCCCGGGGCGAGCGCCGACCAGGCGAGGCCCGCGATGACACCGGCCGCGGGAAAGCCGTACCAGGCAGGCCGGAAGTACGGCGAAATGCCACGCTTCTGCAGCCGCCCCAGCGGGATGAAGATCGCGAAGTAGAGTACGAAGGCAGCGGCGAGCGACCATCCGGCACGCCACGGCATCCCCACCGTGTAATGCCACACGACAGGCACAAGGAGCATCGGCCCGAGCAGCGCCAAGACGAGCCGCGGGGTGAATGCAGGGGCCGGCTTTCCGACGTTCTCCCGCAGTTCCTGCCGGCGGAACGGCTCCGATCCCCACAATATCGCCCACGCGCCGCCGATCAGCCCCACGGCCGCGAGGAGCACGCTAATGGCCGTCGGCAGGCCCAGGGACTCGCCCCACAGCCCGGCCGCCGCCATCGGGGCGGTCGTCGCGCACACCGCAATCATGATCGCCGCGCGAGTCTGCAAACCCCGGCCGAAGCGCCGCGGATCGGAACTTCCGCTTTCCGTACTCATTGTTCCATCCATGGACTGTGTTGCCGGGTGCCCAACGGCACACCGGCCACGCCTTACGACGCGTCTCGCCCGGATGTTTCCCGCAGCGCCGCCCGCATCACGTCCACGGGCGCGTCCACGCCGAACCAGTGGCGGAAGGCGGCGGCGCCCTGCTGGATCAGCATCTCCTTGCCGTCCGCCGCAGGGATTCCGCGCACCCTCATTTGGTGCACCCACTGTGTTTCACCGGGCGAATATACGAGATCCAGCGCGGCGCCAAGCGTCAAAGTAGACGCGTGAGGATCGAGCGGGAGCGGATCGCCTGGTTTCAGGCCTAGCGAGGTGCTGTTGATCGCCAGGTCGAACTGCTCGCCCGGCAGATCGTCCGCGGAGGCGGCCGTGTCGATGCGCACGGCGGGCGTGCGGAACCGCTCCGCCAGCTCCGATGCGCGCTCCGGGGAGCGGTTGACGATGACGATCCGCTCCGCGCCCGCATCCGCCAGCGCGCAGACGGCCGCGCTCGCGGCGCCGCCCGCCCCCAGCAGGAGCACGGACGCGCCCGCCGCCGAGCGGCCCAGGAGCGCGCGGATGGCCCCATCCACCCCCGCCACGTCGGTGTTGTCGCCATGCACCCGGCCGTCGGCCAACCAGAACGCGTTGCACGCCCCGGTTCGGACGACGCGGTCGCTGGCGACGTCGACGGCGCGCGCGGCGACCTGCTTGTGGGGCACGGTCACGTTCCCGCCACCGCCCGCACGAGCAAGGGAGCGGATCAGGCCGGGCGCATCGTCCGCGGCGCAGCGGAGCGCGACGTAGACGGCGTCGAGCCCCAGGTGGCGGATGGCGGCGTTCTGGAAGACGGGAGAAAGCGAGTGGCCGACGGGGTCGCCCAGGAGGGCGAACGGGCGGGTGGCGGCCGTGGGCGTCACGGGTGAAGGATGGGCGCCAGCCGGTCCAGCGCGGCGCTCACCAGCCTGCGGAGCTCGGTGAACGTTTCTTCGTACAGGGCTTCGGGCCCGCCGAACGGGTCGGGCACCGAGGGGCCCAGCCCTTCGCCGCCCGCGGCGAAATCGCCGAGTGTGCCGGCTTTTTCCGCCCCACCCATCCGGTCGACGCTAGGCAGGTGCGAGGGGCCCATCGTCAGCACCACGTCGGCCCAGCTCACCAGCGAGGGCGTCAGCGGCTGGCTGGCGTGCGCGGAAAGGTCCACGCCCTGGCGCCGCGCCACCGTCACCGCCTCCATCGTCGCGGGCACGCCCGGGTGCGCCGACACTCCCGCCGACTTCACCTGCACGTTCGCCCAGCCGCGGCGCTGCAGCTCGGCCCGGGCGATGCCTTCCGCCAGGGGCGAGCGGCAGGTGTTGCCCGTGCAGACGAACAGCAGGTTGTAGGTGGTGGTGGGCGGGCTCGCCTGCTCCGTCATCTGCAGTCCCACGCTCGCGGCCGGTGGCATGGGCCCGGCGCGCGCCGGGCCATGGAAGCCCGCCAATCTACAGGCTTTCGCCCGCCGCGTCCAACCCGGCGTACGCTTCCGCGGGACAAAGCGCCAATCCCGTCAGCAGCCGGACCGCAACGCCCCGAGCACGTCCACGGCCGCCTGCCCGTCCTGGACGGCCGGCGGCTCCAGCTCCGCCAGTCGCCGCACCCACTCCTGGAGAAGCTGCACCCAGTCCTGGTCCGGCTCCGGCGCGAGCGTCGCCACGTACGGAGCGCCATCGCACGTGCGCCAGCGCTCCCCGTCGTGCACGCAGGCCGACAGGTACGCGGTCTCCTCACCCGCCCCGGTGCGCCCGGCTTGAGCGCGCAGCGTGCCCCAGACCGCACCCGCCACGGCATGCATCACCGGCGGCTTCCCGGGATGGAGTTGCGTCCACGTGCAGCCATCCAGCCCCAGGACGGGATCGGCCACGTACGGATCTGCCCGCGGCACACGCGGCCAGGAGCTCGTCGGCAGGTTGGGGACAGCGGCGAACGAGCCCTGGTGCGGGTCCCACCGCAGGCGCTGGGGAAAGGAGGTGGATTTCTTCCACCCCTCCAGCGTGCGCGGCGGCGTCCAGCGCATGGGTGAATCGACCGTGGCACCCTGGTTTTCGCGCATCCACCGCACCCACCCGGCGAACTGCGAGTGGAGCGCGCGGCGGGCGTCGTCGCGGTCCCGCGTGCGCATGGGAAAGCCGATGCGCCCCTCGGTATCGTCTCGCTCCAGCCAGGCCTCGGCGAGCTCGCCGTCCTCGCGCCGCTCCATCATGTACACGGCCGTGGCGCGAACCCGCGTCTCGCCCTTCGACCGTCCGCCGTCCGAGCGGTAGATGTGGACCACGCGACCCGCCATCCGGTGCACACCCGAGCGCTCGTGCTCCAGCATCCCCACGTGCAGCGCCTCGTGCCGGCCGCAGCGCCAGGGTTCCGGATGCCGGCTGTCCTGCAGCACCGCCAGCGGCTTATCGACCGTCCAGCCGATGCCCGCTTCGGAGATCACGCCCCGCGCGGGAACCTCGATCCACGGCAGCCCCAGCCGGCGATACTTCTCCGCCTTTTCCGCATCCACCGTGTGATGGGCGTAGATCTCGATCGCGCCGACCTCCACGCCCTCCCGGAACAGCATCACGTCCGCACGCAGCGACGGAAACGTGCTCTCCACCCGTACGTCGTCCCACTCGACATCCCAGGTATCCAGTGGTGCGGGCGGGCAGCGCTCAGTGCTGCGGTCCTCCGGCACGCGCGCGCAGACGGGCCGGACCGTCAGCCCCTTCCCGCCATCGGCCAGCTGCTCCGCGATGTGGATTTTCGCCGAGAGATGCAGCGCGCCTTCACCCCGGGCCGCGGCGCACTCCGCCTCGGGGCGGTGCGCGTAATGATGGCGCATCCGCGTGCCGAGATGCAGAAACACGCGCTCCAGGCAGACGGGGCAGAACGCCTCGGGGCGTTGGCCTCGGGGGAGGTGGGCGTAGCTGGTGATGGGCACCAGCAGGAAAGCAGCGTCCGGGCCGGTGGAGTCCAGCCGGTCCGCGCCCGGGCGGAACCGCTGGCGGGCGGAGGCTAGGCGGGGCGCGTGGGCCGCGGCGGCACCGGCCTCCGCCTCGGCGACGTACGCCCAGGCGAGCCGCGCCTCGCGCGGCCGCCCCGCGCGGGGGCTCGGCTCGGGCGTGTCGGTCAGCGTGGAGTTCCGTGCATCAGGTGGCGTCCCGCGTCTCGGCCGCGATGGCCTCGGCGATTGGGAGGTCGTCCGGGCGCGTGACCTTCAGGTTGCGGTACGATCCCATGACGACGCGGGCCGGACCCACGTAGCGCTCGTACAGCGCCGCGTCGTCCGTGGCCCCGACGCCCTCCTCCGCGGCGCGCCGATAAGCATCCCGTAGCGCGGCGACCGGAAATCCCTGCGGCGTCTGCGCCTGCCAGAGCGTACGCCGGTCCGGCGTGCCGGTGATAGCGCCTTCTGCATCCACCTGCTTGATGGTGTCCGTCACCGGCACGGCGGCGATGGCTCCGCCCGCAACGCATCCATCCAGCACGCGGTCTATGATCCCGCCATCGACGAATGGACGCGCGCCGTCGTGAATGAGCACCAATTCCGCATCCTCCACCGCCGCCAGCCCGTTCGCGACCGAGTCGCCGCGCTCCGCGCCACCCGCCACGATCCGCACAGGAACGTCCAGCAGCCAGGTGGGCGCGTGCAGCACGTCCTCCGCCGGGAGGACGACGATTACCTGGACGATGCGGGGATGCGCGAGAAAGGCACGGAGGGCGCGCAGCAGCACCGGCACGCCGCCGATCTCCAGGTACTGCTTGCGCACGGGCCCGCCGAAGCGTAGCCCGGAGCCGCCGGCGACGATCACGGCGGCGGCGCGGGGCGCGTCAGGCGGCGAAGATGCGGTCGACAAGGGTGCGGACGTCCTCGACGGGGATGGCGCGGATGCCGGGCGGCACCGACTGCGGAACGGCGCGCGGCGACAGGTACGCCGCGCGAAAGCCCATGCGCGCGGCCTCGGTCAGCCGCCGCTCGATCTGTCCGACCGGGCGCAGCTCGCCGCCCAGCCCCAGCTCGCCGATGACCACGGTGTCCGACGGAACCGGGCGGTCGAACACGCTGGACGCGAGCGCCACGGCCACCGCCGCGTCCGTGGCCGTCTCGGTGAGCCGCAGCCCGCCAACCACGTTCAGGAACACGTCCAGCTGGCCGAAGTGAAGGCCCGCACGTTTTTCCAGCACCGCCAGCAGCAGCGCCAGCCGCTTCTGGTCGATGCCGGTGCTCACCCGCTGCGGCGCACCGTAGGCGGCCTTTGCCGCCAGCGCCTGCACTTCGACGAGGAGCGGCCGCGTGCCCTCCATCGTGGCCACGACGGCGGAACCGGGGACGGCGTCGGAACGCTCGCCCAGGAACAGCTCCGACGGATTGCCGACGGGCGAAAGGCCCGCCGCTGTCATGCGGAACACGCCGATCTCGTCCACCCCGCCGAAGCGGTTCTTGGTGGCGCGCAGCACGCGGTTGTCCAGCCCGCCGGCGGACTCGAAGTAGAGCACCGTGTCGACGATGTGCTCCAGCGTCTTGGGCCCCGCGATGCCGCCGCCCTTGGTGACGTGGCCCACCAGGAACACCGCCGTCCCGGTCTGCTTGGCAAAGCGCTGAAGCCGCGCCGCGCACTCGCGCACCTGGCCCACGTTGCCGGGCGCGCCCTCCAGCTCCGGCGTGTAAACGGTCTGGATGGAGTCGATCAGCAGCACAGCCGGGTTGAGCTCGGCGGCGCGGATGAGGATGCCGTCCAGGTCCGTTTCCGCCAGCAGCGTCACCGATCCCGCCGCCTCGTCCAGCCGGTCAGCGCGCAGCTTCACTTGGTGGGCAGATTCCTCTCCCGACACGTACAGCGTGCTACGCTGGGCACCCTCCACCCGGCCGGCCACCTGCAGCAGGATGGTGGACTTGCCGATGCCGGGCTCGCCGCCCACCAGCACGACGGAGCCGGGCACGATGCCGCCGCCCAAGACGAAGTCGAACTCCGCCAGCCCGGTCGCCCAGCGCGGACGCTCGGCACCCTCCACGTCGCGCAGCCGTACGGGCGCCGAGATGCTGGCGCCCGCCACGCGCACGGACGAGCCCGCCGCCCCCCCCTTGCTCTTGCGGGGCGCGGTGGGCTCTTCCACCAGCGTGTTCCATTCGTGGCAGCCGGGGCATTGCCCCTGCCACCGCGCCGTCTCGTTGCCGCACTCGCGGCAGAAGTACGCCGTCTTCGTCTTCGCCATTCCGTCAGTTTCCGCCGCGGCTCAGTATTCCGGCGGCCCGTCGTTGCGCGGCGAGTAGCTTTCGAACCGCGTGAACTCCTTGAGGAACATCATCTGAACGGTGCCGGTGGCGCCGTTGCGCTGCTTACCGATGATGACCTCGGCGCGCCCCTCGATGTTGTTCCCCTCCTTGTCCGTCGGCCCGAAGTAGTACTCGGGGCGGTAGAGGAACATGATGAGGTCTGCATCCTGCTCGATGGCTCCTGACTCACGAAGATCGCTCATCATGGGCCGTTTATCGGGGCGCTGTTCGACGGCTCGGCTGAGCTGCGAGAGCGCCACCACGGGCACGTCCAGCTCCTTGGCGAGCGCCTTGAGCCCTCGCGAAATCTCCGACACTTCCTGCTGGCGGTTCTCCGTCTTACCCTTGCCGCCGGTCATCAGCTGCAGGTAGTCGACGATGATCAGCGACAGGTCCTGCCGGTCGGACTTCAGGCGACGGGCCTTGGCGCGCATCTCCAGCACCGAGATGCCGGCGGAGTCGTCGATGTAGATGGGCGCGGTGTTCAGGTAGCCCGCAGCGGTCGCCAGGCGCGCGTACTCGTCGTCCAGCAGGCGCCCGCGCCGCAGCCGGCTGGCGTCCACGCGCGCCTCGGCGCACAGCACGCGCTGCACCAGCGACTCCTTGCTCATTTCCAGCGAGAAGAACGCGACCGGCTTCTTCGCCGAAATGGCCGCGTGCTGAGCGATGTTGAGGGTGAAGGCTGTGTTGTGCACGCACACGTCGTTCGCCACGAAGTTGTGCGTGCCCGGCACCGTCAGGTCGTATACCTGCTTGAGCCCCAGCGGCTCGACGGACACCACCTCGTCCCAGTACACGTCGCTTGCCGCCAGCGAGCGCAGTTCCGCGTCGTCCAGCGCATCCGCAAGCTTGGCGAGCCGGTCGCGGGAAAGCGCACGCTCTCCCACATGGATGTTCGTCCATCCTACGATCCCCGCACGACGCGCGAGCGACGACCACGACTCGCCACCTTTCGCACGCTCGATGCGATCCCACACGCCGACCGGGACCAGGTCGCGGTTCGTCTGGTAGCGCTTGGATTCCGCGGTGCGAACGACAGCATCCAGCGCCGCTTCCTTACCGAAGATCCCGATCTTGCGGGCGAACGTGCGGATGGACCGCGCGTCGGTGATGTCCAACTGCCACGAGGGACGGCGCCCCTCGCGGTAGCGCACCATCCGCTTGCGAAGGCTGGCGATCACGCCGAATCGAAGAAGCAGGTGCTGGATCTGACGCGCCAAGCGTTCGCTGACGGACGCGTAGCCCAGCTGCGCCTGGCCGCTCGCCAGCACCATCGCCCAGCCATCCGTCGCGAACAGACGGTTGATAAAGAGCGCGACCAAGTCGGCGCGCAGGGAGAACACGGCTCCGGGGACGGACTTCTGCGCCGCGCCCTTCCCCCATAGCCCCAACTCGTCCAGCCACGAGACGAGCGGATTGCGATCGAGCTGTCCATCCGCCGCGATTTCGACACCCACCGCGGCCGCCAGCGCCCGCCGCTTGGCCGCATTCGGGACGGATCGTCCGCGCGCCCAGTGGCTCACCGACGCCGTGCTGACGCCCACCTCGGCGGCGACGCGCACGCCCGTCCCACGCTCGCCAGGCAACATCGCCACGACGGAAGCCAGCGCCGACTCGCGCGCCGCATGCGTCACAGTGCGGTCGCGACGCACGCTCAGGTACGGCGTCCGCGTGCCGCGCGAATCTTCCATCGTGACTGCAACGCCACCGAACTCCGCTACGGCGCTGGCGAAGTCATCGCGAACGCGTGCATCGGAGTTGATGAACCGCGGATTGGTCCCGGTAAGCCCGCCGTCGCCGCTCAGGTATCCGAGCAGCTTCACCTCTGACTCCCGCATCTCGCCCGTTCCGAAGACGGGAATGGTGCGCGGCACCGCGACGTGCTCGCCCACGCCGATTTGGCCCAGCGGCTTCCATCCACCGATCGTCAGGAACGGGTGCGTCAGCGTGGTTTCGATCTTCCGCCCCAGGCGCGTGGTGACGCGGAACACGGGCTTCTCGCCATCGTCCACGAACGCGCTGGGCTCGGTGATCCCCAGCTTCCAGTCCTCCCTCAGCGTCAGCAGGCGCGCCTCGCGGCGGTCGTGGATCTCCTGGATGGTGGCGACGCTGCCGTCGGCGAGCACGATCTCGGAATCCCACGACAGGCACTTCCCCATCGACGGACGGGCCGCGACGATGATCAGGTCGCTGGGCTGGAACCCGGCCGTGAGCTCGTCGAGGTCGGCGAAGCCGGTGGGGACGCCGGTGACCGAGGAGTTGTTGTTCTGCAGCGCCTCGATCTTCTCGAAGGTGGGCCACAGGATCTCCTTGATCCATACGAAGCCCTTGCGGTCGTGCGTCTGCGCGACCTCGAAGATCTTGTGCTCGGCCTTGTCGAGAAGCTCGTCTACCTCTCCCGGGTTGTCGTACGTGTCCTGGATGATGGTGGTCGCCGCCTCGATTAGCCGGCGCAGCAGCGCCTTTTCGCGGACGATCTTGGCGTGGTACTCGATGTTCGCGGCCGTGGGCACCGCGTCCATGATGGACGCGATGAACTGCATGCCGCCCACGGATTCCAGGTCGCCGTGGTTGCGAAGATCCTCGGCCAGGGTCAGCGCGTCGATCACGTCTCCGCGCTCGAAGATCCGCTGCATCGCCCGGAAGGCGCGGCGGTTCCCCTCGCGGTAGAACATCGTGTCGTCGACGACCTCGATGGCCTTGGTCAGCGCGTCGGCGTCGATCAGCATTCCGCCCAGCACGGCCAGCTCGGCCTCGGCGGAATACGGGGGAGAGCGGTCCGCGAACGCCGATGGAGGCGGCGGCGGCGCGGCCACCTTGGGAACGAAGGGAGATGCGATGGACATGCGGCTCCGGTACTGCTAAAGAGCGATTCGATCAGAAGATTCCGCGTCAGCGGATCACTGCTTGGTCGGGTCCGCGGCCTAGGCCGCCTCGAGAACGTCGCGCGCCCGCTGGAGATCCTCCCACACGGAGCGGACCCACGCCGGGTGCCGCAGGCAGGCGGCCGGGTGATAGGTGGGAACGAGCGGAATCCCCCGGTACTCATGCGTGCGGCCACGCAGCTTGCCGATGGTGATGTCCGTGCCCAGCAGCGTCTGCGCGGCAAAGGCGCCGAACGCCAGGATCACCCGGGGCTTCACCAGCTCCACCTGCTTGAGCAGGTAGGGCGAGCAGGCATCCACCTCGTCCGGCTGCGGATTGCGATTCTGCGGCGGGCGGCATTTGAGGACGTTGCAAACGTACACGTCCGCCCGCTGAAAGCCGGAGGAAAGCAGCAGCAAATCCAGCAGCTGCCCCGCGCGCCCCACGAACGGCCGGCCGCTGCGGTCCTCCTCCTGCCCCGGCGCCTCGCCGACCACCATCACGTCCGCGGTCTCGCTGCCTTCGCCGAACACCACGTGCGTCCGCGTCTTCGCCAGCCCGCACCGCGGACAGCCGAGGGCGATCTCGCGCACGGCGTTCAGCACCGGCAGCGCGGCGATCTCCTCCGCGGACGCGTAGCGGGCAGGAGCCAGCGGCGACGGCGGATGCGCGGTGGTGCCGGGAACGGGAGCGCCCGCGCGCCGGTGCGTCTCCACGATGCCAGGCACCGGCGCGTCGACGGAGGCTGCGGATGCGGGGACGGGCTCCGCAACTTCGACGGGACTACGCGGCTCTGCGGCTTCCCTGGGCCGCGCCGGTCGGGCGGGCTCCACGGCATCCACCGGGCGAGCCACGCGCGCCGGCCGATCGGAGACGATCTCGCGCAGCTCGGCGACGGACAGCTGGTCCAGCACCAGCTCGTCGTCGCCCAGTTCGCGGCGCTGCTGGAACCAGGAGCGCAGGAGATCGCGCGCGTCGTTCACGCGCCGCGCCCCGCCGCCAGCACCTGCTCCACGCGGTCGAGGATGCGGTCCGCCACCTCGGACTTGGGCATCAGCGGAAGCGCCTCGTCCGGCATCCCGGGCGCGAGGAGGACCACGCGGTTGGTGTCGACCTCAAAGCCCGCGCCGGGCTCCGTCGCATCGTTCACCACCAGCAGGTCCAGCCCCTTCCCTTCCAGCTTGCGGCGCCCGTTCTCCACCGCGTCCGCCGTCTCCAGCGCGAACCCCACGACGACGCATCCCACCGGGCGGGCATCGCGCGTGGCGCGGAGGACGTCGTCCGTCGCCTCCAGGCGAATCTCGGGAACGCCACCCGCTTCCTTCTTGATCTTGTTCGCCGCGGGATCGCCCGGGCGGAAGTCCGCGACAGCGGCGGCCATCACCAGCGAGTCGGCCCGGGGCAGTTCCTCGCGGACAGCGTCCAGCATCTGCGCCGCCGTCTCGATCCGCCGCAGCTGCACGCCGGGAGGGACGGGCAGGTGCGAGGGGCCGGCGACCAACACCACCTCCGCGCCGCGCCGCCACGCCGCCGCGGCGATCTCGTATCCCATCCGCCCCGACGAGCGGTTGCCCACGTAGCGCACGGGATCGATGGCCTCGCGCGTGCCCCCGGCCGTGACGACGACGCGGCGCCCCGCGAGGCCCGTGGCCCCCTCCAGCGCCCGCCCCGCGTGGGCGACGATCTCCTCCGGCTCCAGCATGCGCCCGGGGCCCTCGCCCTCGCCCCACGCCAGCGGCCCGACCGCCGGCCCGGCGATGTGGTAGCCGATCTCGCCCAGGCGGGCCAGGTTGAGCTGCGTGGCGGGGTGGGCGAACATGCGGTCGTTCATCGCCGGGCACAGAACGACGGGCGCCTCCGTGGCCAGCAGCGTGGCCGTCAGCAGGTCGTCGGCCATGCCGTTGGCCGCGCGGGCCAGGAAGTTGGCGGTCGCGGGCGCCACGACGATGCAGTCCGCGTCGCGCGCCAGGCGGATGTGGAGGAGGGGGTCGCCGGCGGGATACATGGACGCGTGCGCGGGCCGGCCGGTGAGCGCCTCGAAGGACAGGGGACGCACGAACTCCATCGCCCCCTCCGTGAGGACGACGTCGACGGAAGCGCCCGCGAGGGTCAGGTCGCGGGCGACGGCGATGGCCTTGTACGCGGCGATTCCGCCGGTGACGCCCAGGACCACGCGGCGCCCGGCGAAGGGGCGCCGGGGCGCGCGAGACCCGGGCATCGGGACTACGAGGGGATGATGGGGCGCTGGCGCGAGGTCAGCGTGAACTTGACCGTGCCCTCGCGCACCTCTTCGATGGCGATGGTGGTCAGCTTCTCGCGCGGCTCGTCGCCGGAAACGGTGGGGTCTTCCGCCAGCTCGTTGCGGCGCAGCTCGTTGAGGTTGCGCGCCATCTTAGCGGCCACCAGGACGCCAAGGTACTTGCTGCCGGTGTGTCGGGCCGCCTGGCCCGGAGTTACCACTCGCATCTGTTCCGCTCCCTCTGAAGTAAAAGCCCCGTGCCCGTCACGCAGACGGGCGCAGGTGCCTGTCGATCTCCATCGCCATCCGGTCGGCCAGCACGTCCAGCGGCGGGTGAGGCCGAAGGTGGTCCGTGCGCCCGTCCATGATGGCCTCCACGTCTCCGACCGCCGCGTCCAGGTCGTCGTTCACCACCACGTAGTCGAACCGCGGCGCCTCGCGGATCTCGTCGCGCGCGTTGCGCAGCCGCCGCGCCACCACCTCGGCCGCGTCGCTTCCCCGCCCCACCAGCCGCTGCACCAGCACCTCGCCGGAGGGCGGAAGGATGAAGACGAGCGCCGCGTCGGGCACCTTGTGGCGGATCTGCGCCGCGCCCTGCACGTCGATGTCCAGCAGCAGGAACTCGCCGCGATCCCGCGCCTTGTCCACCTCGCGCAGCAGCGTGCCGTAGAAATTGCCGTGCACCTCGGCCCACTCGATCAGCTCGTCGGCGGCGATCATCCGCCGGAACTCGTCGGCGCTCACGAAGTGGTAGTGCACCCCGTCGCGCTCGCCCTCGCGGGGCGTCCGCGTGGTGGCGGAGACGGAAAACGCCACGTCCTGCCTGCACTCGCGAAGCCGGTTGGCGATGGTCGTCTTGCCGGCGCCGGACGGGGCCGAAAGCACCAGCGGAAAGGTCCGCCGGGCGCTCACTCCACGTTCTCCACCTGCTCGCGAAGCCGCTCCACCTCTTCCTTGATGGCCACCACGCGGTGCGCGATCCCCGCGTGGTTGGCCTTGGAGCCGATGGTGTTGGCCTCGCGGTGCATCTCCTGGACGAGGAACGACAGGCGCTTGCCCACCGGCTCCTCGGGGTTCGCCGCCATCAGTTCGCGGAAGAGCTCGTTGTGCGAGCGAAAGCGCACCAGCTCTTCGTTGATGTCCCAGCGCTCGGCCAAGTAGGCGATCTCCTGCGCCAGCCGGTCTTCGCTGACGGCCACACCACCCGCCAGCTCGCGCACCGCCTCGCGCAGCCGGTCGCGCTCGGCCGCCAGCCGCGAAGGCGCCAGCTCGGCGATGGCGTCCAGCGCCGTCTCGATCGCCGAGATGCGCCCGTCCAGGTCCGCCGCCAGGCGCCGCCCCTCGTCCTCGCGCATCGATGTCGTAGAGCGCGCGGCGTCTTCCACCACGGCCCGCAGATCGTCCACGGGCACCTCGGCGCGCGCGCCGTCGTCGTCGCGGACGATCACGTCGTTGAAGCGAAGGAGCGACGCCAGGTCCGGCTCGCCCCCCACGCCGAAGCGCGTCCGCAGTTCACCGAACAGCGCCAAGTACGCCCGCACCCGTTCCTCGTCCAGCGCCAGCCCGATCGCCGCGGCGCCCGCCGCGCCCGAGGGCTCCAGCCGCACCGCGCAGTTCACGTGGCCGCGCGAAAGCTGGGTGCGCAGCCACTCGCGCATCTGCGGCTCCCACTTCGCCAGCGAAGCGGGGGTGCGAAAGTTTACGCTGAGGTGCCGGTGGTTTACGGTCCGGATTTCGACGCGGAGCGTACCCGCCTCGGTCTCCCGCTCCGCCTCCCCGAACCCCGTCATGCTCCGGATCATCGCGCCTCCGTCAGGGACCCGGAAGTTTACCGGAGTGCGCGGGGCGCGTCAATCCGTTGACAACGGGCCACTTGCAAGTGTCGGCGGGGTCTGGGGATGAGAATTCGGGGCGGGGACTGGGGATGTTGCGGGCGGGTGCCCCTCCCCCGCGCTCCTTGGTCCCCCCTCCCCCGGCCCCTCCCCCGCAAACAGCGCGGGAGAGGGGAGAAGTTCGGGTTGGGTTCGACTGGGTGCCTCGCATGCGTTGGGAGCCCCCTCCCCCCGGCCCCCTTCCCCCGCTTCGCAGGGGAGGGGGAGACCTGAATCGCGCTTCGGCTGAGAGTGGCGCATGCTGCGGCCACCCCCCTCTCCCGGCCTCTCCCCCATAAACCCCATGGGGGAGAGGAGAATTCGAGTGCACGTCCGCTGGCCCCGCGCACTCTACTGACTCCCTTCCCCCGCGCAGTTTGCGGGGGAAGGGTTGGGGATGGGGGGCGCCCGCCGTGGCACCGGACCCCGGCTCCACGCACCCAGCCCGTCAGTCCCGGAAAAACCACCTCACGCCGAACAAGGCACGCACGCCAGGCAGCCCCGCCACGCCAGTCAGGTCCCGCGGAACGACGTCGAACGCCGAGTTGTAGTTCGTCAGGTTGTCCAGCCGCCAGAAGGCCCGCACGTCCAGCACCCGCACCTGCACGAACAGGTTCATCAGCGCGTACCGCGGCGTCTGCAGGTCCGGCGCGCCCGTTTCCGGGTTGAGCAGCGTCGCCGCATCGCGCCCAATCATCTCCACGCGGATCGTTGGCTCCAGGTTGCCACCGCGATAGACCCAGTGGTACTCCAGCGCCACCCGCCCGAAACGAGCCGGCGTGTACGGCCGCTCGGGGGTGATGAAGAAGTCCGTGTACTGCACGTCGGCCCGGATCTGCCGCACGAGCACCGGGAAGCTGGTGTACGCCTCGATTCCGGAGACCGTGCCCCCGCTGACGGCGGGCTGCCCGCGGTCGAACCAGAAGCCGAAGGGCGCCACGGTGCTCAGGTCGTGCGCCACGAACGCGGCACCCGCCTGCAGGGGGCCGCGCGACCACTCGGCGCCCGCGCGCACACCGTTGACGCGCGCGTCGATCCCCGGAAACCGCACCACCGTCAGCGTGTCGAACTCGGGCAGCTCGGGGTTGACGACGTGCCCCAGGTTGCGGACGATGCTGGTGTCGTTCACCCAGGCGTTGATCCCGCGGTTCCCCGACGCCACCGAGCCGAAGACCGACAGCCCCCCCCACGGCCCCGCCCGTCCCGACGCCTCCAGCTCCAGCCCAGTGACGCCGCCCCACGAGGTGGCGCGCACCTCGCCCCAGGCGGCGACGAAGGGCAGCGGCGCCAATTCGGCGCGCGCGGACAGCTCCGTGCCGTTCGCCGTGAAGCCCTCGGCATCCACCTGGCGCCAGCGGAACGCGCCGGTCACTGTGCCCAGCGGTACGTCCAGCGCCGCCCGCGCGTACGCTTGCACGGCCTCGCGCTCGAGGGTCACGTCGTCGGTCGTCGTCTGCCAGCTGCGGCCCACCGCCCCGTCCAGCCAGACCCGGCCAAAGAACCGCCCGCGGCCGCGCAGCAGCAGCTCGCCCCGGTCGTACTCCTCGCGCGGCAGGCTGTCGCTGCCCAAGAGCACGAGTGTTCGGCCGGAGGTGATCGCCGTCGTCCGATAGTCCAGCTGCAGCGCGTGGTTGGGTGTGAACGCATAGCTCAGCCGCGTGAACACCGTGTTCTCGTTGAACGGCTCGGCGCTGCGATACCCGCGCGTCTCCACCAGGTCCAGCCCCACCGCGCCGATCAGGCGGCCGCCGAGCGGCCGGGTGAAGAGGCCGCGCAGCACGCGCGTGCCGAGGTCGCCCTCGCCGCCGTCGATCTGCGCGAACGGGCGCCGGTCGGAAAGGCGGATGGTCTGGATGTCCACCCGCGTCTCGGCCAGCCCGCGGGTGACGCGGACCTCCGCGACGTCCACCAGGGGAATGCGCTGCAGCTCGGGGCTGGACGCGCCCAGGGCCGGCAGCTCCCACCCATCCATGAACACGCGCAGCCGGCCACCGCCGCCACCGTAGCTGGCCACCCCCGCGGGACGGCCGGGGCTTCCCTCGCGGGTGATCACCAGCCCGGGAATGCGGTCCAGCAGCTCCAGCAGCGAAAGCCCGTGGAAGCGCCCCAGCTCCTCGGCGCCGAACACCCAGATCCCCGCGCCGAACCCCTCCACCCGGCCCTCGGGAAAGAGCGGAAAGTTCGGCGCGGGAAGCGTGGAATCGGCCGGGACGCTGTCAGGCTTCGGCCGGCGGTCGGGGAGCGTGTCGGAGCGCACCGCCTCGCCGGGAATGGCGATGGTGGTGCTGTCGCGCGGAACGGGATCCTGCGCGCGAAGGTCCGCGGCAGCCAGCAGGACGGCGGCGGCGGACCCCAGCAGCGCGACGAGAGAACGCCGAAGCATCACGCGGACGGCTGCTCCGAAGCCGCGGCGCGGCCCATCACCCATTCCACGAAGATGCGCGTGGGAACGCCCGTGCCGCCCTTCGTGAGATACGAAACCTTGCCGTCCCCATACGCCGTACCCGCCACGTCCAGGTGCACCCACGGCCAGTCGCCCACGAACTCGCGCAGGAACCAGCCGGCGGTGATGGTCCCCGCCGCGCGTCCGCCCGAGTTCTTGATGTCGGCGTAGTCGCTCTTGATCTGCTCGCGGTACTCGTCGAACATCGGCAGCTGCCAGCAGCGCTCGCCGGTGGCCTCGCCCGCGGCCAGCACTTCGTCGACCAGCGCCTGGTCGTTGCCCATCACCCCCGTGGCCGCGTGGCCCAGCGCCACCACGCAGGCGCCGGTGAGCGTGGCCGCGTCCAGCATGGCGGCCGGGTCGAAGCGCTTGGCGTAGGAGATGGCGTCGGCCAGGATCAGCCGCCCCTCGGCGTCGGTGTTCACCACCTCGATGGTCTTGCCGCCGTGCGCGTGAAGGATGTCGCCCGGCTTCATGGCCGCGCCGCCCAGCAGGTTCTCGGACGAGGGGACGACGCCGACCACGTTCACGCGGACGTTCAGCTCGGCGATGGCCTGCATGGCCGCGAGGGTCGCCGCGCCGCCGCACATGTCGAACTTCATGTCCTCCATCCCCTGCGCGGGCTTGATGGAGATTCCGCCCGCGTCGAACGTCAGCCCCTTGCCCACGATCACCAGGGGCTTGTCGCCCTCCGCCCCGCCCCGGTGCTCCAGGACGATCAGCCGCGGCTCCTGCTCGCTTCCCTGTGCCACGGCCAGCAGCGCGCCCATCCCCTCGGCGCGCATCTCCTCGGGGCCCAGGATGGTCACCCGCAGCCCCCGCTCGCCGGCGATGCGCTCCGCCGTCTGCGCGAGGTAGGCAGGGGTCGCCACGTTGCCGGGCAGGTTGCCCAGCGTGCGCGCCAGGTTCTCCGCCCGGGCGACGATCTCGCCCACACGCGCCCCCTCCGCGGCCTCATCCGCGTCCGCGCCCTCGGGGAGCAGGATCGCGGCCTCGTCGAGCGAGACGGGAGCGGGCTTCGTGTCGTCCGTGGACTTCATCTCCCGGAACTCGTAGGCGCCCAGCACCAGCCCCTCGGCCACGGCGCGCGCCGCCACCCGGTCCGCGATCACCGACGCGGGAAGGGCGAAGGCCAGCGACGCAGCGCGAGACTTGGCGGCCTGCTTGGCGGCGGAGCCGGCGGCCCGGCGCAGGCGCTCCGCGGTCAGGTCCGCCGGCTTGCCCATGCCCACCAGCAGCACCCGCTCGGCCGGGACCGCGCCCGCGGCGGGAAAGAAGAGCACCGCCTCGCCGATGGTGCCGCGGAGGTCGCCGCGGGTACGCAGGGCGGCGAGCTGCCCGCCCAGCGCCTGGTCGAGCGCGGTGAACGCGGCGTCCTGGTCGCCGCCCTCCAGCACGGGAAGGGCGAGCAGCGGGGCGGCATGGCCGGCGGGGTCGGCGCGCAGCGCGGTGATCTTCATGGGCACGGGTCCGGTGATGAAAAAAAGTCTGTGCGACGAAGTACCAAGTTCCAAGTACAAAGTGCCAAGTACCGGGTCTTTCCCTGGTACTTGGCACTCTGTACTCGGCACTGCCCTTACATGTTCTCGATGATCTTCCGGCCGAACTCGGAGCAGGAGACCTTGGTTGCGCCCTCCATCATCCGCTCGAAGTCGTACGTCACCGTCTTCTGGGTGATGGACTTCTCCAGCCCCTTGATGATCAGGTCCGCCGCCTCGCCCCAGCCCAGGAAGCGGAGCATCATCTCGCCCGACAGGATGACGGAGCCCGGGTTCACCATGTCCTTGCCCGCGTACTTGGGCGCCGTGCCGTGCGTGGCCTCGAAGATGGCGTGGCCGGTCAGGTAGTTGATGTTGGCGCCCGGCGCGATGCCGATGCCGCCCACCTGGGCCGCCAGCGCGTCCGACACGTAGTCGCCGTTCAGGTTGAGCGTGGCGATCACGTCGTAGTCGCGCGGCCGGGTGAGGATCTGCTGCAGGAATGCGTCGGCGATGACGTCCTTCACGATCAGCTCGCGGCCGTCGCGGCGGATCACCTGCCAGGGCCCGCCCTCATAGTCCACGGCGCCGTACTCGCGCTTGGCCAGCTCGTAGCCCCAGTCGCGGAAGGCGCCCTCCGTGAACTTCATGATGTTGCCCTTGTGCACCAGCGTCAGCGACGAGCGGCCGTTGGCGAACGCGTAGTCCAGCGCCGAGCGGACGAGGCGCTCCGTCCCTTCGCGCGACACGGGCTTGATGCCGAAGCCCGACGTATCGGGAAAGCGCACCTTCTTGAAGCGCGGGCCGAAGTTCTCGGCCAGCAGCGCGCGGAACTTCGCCGCGTCTTCGGTGCCTTCCTCGAACTCGATGCCGGCGTAGATGTCTTCGGTGTTCTCGCGGAAGATCACCATGTCCACGTCGCCCGGCGCCTTCACCGGCGAGGGCACGCCCTCGAACCAGCGCACGGGGCGCACGCAGGCGTACAGGTCCAATTCCTGGCGCAGCGCCACGTTGAGCGAGCGGATGCCGCCGCCCACCGGCGTGGTCAGGGGGCCCTTGATCCCCACCAGGTACTCGCGGAAGGCGTCCAGCGTGGCCGCGGGCAGCCAGTCGCCCGTCTGGTTGAACGACTTTTCACCCGCCAGCACCTCCATCCACACGATGCGGCGCTCGCCGCCGTAGGCCTTTTCGACCGCGGCGTCGAACACCGGCTGCGAGGCGGCCCAGATGTCGGGGCCGGTGCCGTCGCCCTCGATGAAGGGAAGGACGGGGGTGCTGGGAACCTGCAGCTTGCCGTCCCGGATGGTGATGCGCTCGCCGTCCTGCGGGACGGTGGGCTTCCAGTCGCTCGCCATTGCTGTATCTGCGTCAGTGGAGGTGAATGGTGCCAAAAAACGAAAACCGGGGCGCGGCGGGGAGCCCGCCGCGCCCCGGAAGCGCGAATCGCGCCGCCCGTCAGCGCTCCGAAATCGGGCGCACCTTCAGGTCGCGCGGGCCGATGTAGTCGCTCCCCGGCCGGATCAGCCGGTTGTCGACGTACTGCTCCATCAGGTGCGCCGTCCACCCAGGCATGCGGGCGATGGCGAACACGGCCGTGAACAGGTCCATCCCGATGCCCAGCGTGGTGTACACCGACGCCGAGAAGAAGTCGACGTTGGGGTAGATCTTCTTGCCCTTCCGCTCCATCTCCTCGGCCATGACGGCGCGGATGCGGTCGGAAAGGTCCAGCCACCGGGTTTCGCCCGCCTCGGCCATGATCTTGTCGGCCAGCTCGCGCAGCACGGTGGCGCGCGGGTCGGTGGCCTTGTACACGCGGTGGCCGAAGCCCATGACCTTCTTGCCGCTCGACAGGGCGTTCTGCACCCACTCCTGGGGGTCCTGGCCGCTCTCGTCGATCTCGCGCAGCATGTTCATCACCTCGACGTTGGCGCCGCCGTGGCTGGGCCCCTTCAGGGTGCCGATGGCCGAGGTGACGGCGCTGTACACGTCCGACAGCGTGCCCGCCGTGACGCGCGCGGCGAAGGTGCTGGCGTTCATGCCGTGCTCGGCGTGCAGCACCAGCGCCACGTCCATGGTGCGGCAGCGGGTGTCGTTGGCCTCTTCGCCGTTCAGCATGTACAGGAAGTTGCCCGCGAAGCTCAGCCCCGGCTTGGGCTGCAGCGGCTCCTTGCCGTTGCGGACGCGGTCGAACGCGGCCACGATGGAGGGCGTCTGCGCGGTGAGGAACATCGCCTTGCGGCGCACCGACTCGGGCGAGATGTCGTCGGCGTCGGCATCGAACATCCCCAGCGCCGACACGGCCGTGCGCACGGCGGCCATGGGGTCGGCGTCCTTGGGATAGTTGCGGATCATCTCCAGCACCTCGGGGCGCAGCACGTACTGCGGCTCCATCTGGGCGCGGAACTCCTCCAGCTGCTGCTGGTTGGGGAGCTCGCCGTTCCACAGGAGGTAGCACACCTCCTCGAAGGTGGAATTGCGGGCGAGGTCGTCGATGTCGTACCCCGCGTAGATCAGCTCTCCCACTTCGCCGTTGATGTCGCTCAGCCGAGACTGTGCGACGACGACCCCCTCGAGACCCTTGGCAGCCATTTCAGCTTTCTCGTAACGCGATTCCGTGACGACTTTCCGGCTCCGCCGCCGGAACGAATGGCGTGCCTCGCAGCACGGTCCGGGCCAACGGAAGCGCCAACATAGCAACGGCCTGCGACGCCCGCAAGCCGCCGCGGCGTGCGGGTTGCGGAGTGCACGGGCGGGGCACGCACGCGCTTCTCCGGCGGCCGGAGCGGCGGCCATCCAGCACACGGGCGAACCACGGGCGGCGGTGGAGGCGGCGAGCGACGCGGAGCTGGTTCAGCGGGTGTTGGGCGGCCACACGCCCACCTACGAGGTCCTGGTGCGGCGGTACCAGGAATCGCTGTTCCGTCACGCCTTAGGGATGGTGGGCGACGCCGACGCCGCGGCCGACCTGGTGCAGGACTCACTGGTCAAGGCCTACACGCGGCTGGGCACCTGCGACCCCGACCGGTTCGCGGCGTGGCTCTTCCGCATCCTGCGCAACCGCTGCAAGGACTGGCTGAAGAGCCGCCGCCGCCGCGACGTGCCCCTGGTGGACGACGCCCACGCCGCCCCCGCCTCCGACGACCCCCTCCGCACGCTGGAAAGCACCGAGCTGGGCCAGGTGGTCTCGGCCGCGCTCGCCCGGCTTCCCGAAGCCCAGCGCGAGGCCTTCCTCCTGAAGCATGTGGAAGGCCGCTCATACGAGGAGATGGCCGACATGCTCGACACCGGCATCAGCGCACTGAAGATGCGGGTGATGCGAGCCCGCGAGGCGTTGCAGGAGATGCTAAGAGATAAGATCTGAGGCGCGGACCGAGCGAACCCGCCCATGCCCGGCTCTGGGTCGGGCGGTTCAAACCGCAGCTGGAAAATCACAAAGTCCGCCTGCGCGGACTGCAGGCGCAGTCGAGTGCTGGGGGCCAGCCGAGATGCAAGCGAATTCTCCCCCTCTCCCGCTTGCGGGAGAGGGGGCCGGGGGGAGAGGGCAGCCGAGGCATGCGCCGGAGCAGATCGAACCTCTCCAGCGCCTGTGAGCAAAGCCAGCCGACCACCCACCCTCCTCGAAGCGCCCGGCACTGGCGCCCTTCCCCCGCGGCAGTTTGCGGGGGAAGGGTTGGGGATGGGGGGCGCCCGAGGCACGCGCCGACGCCCGTCCAAACTCTCCATCCCCAGCCAGCACGTTCCCATCACGCACTTACGCACGAAGCCCCCGCCCGGCGAACCGGCGGGGGCTTCGTCACACCTTGCCGCGGGGAAGTCGCTTACGCGGCTCCGCCCGCTGCCGGGGCGCCGGTGGCGGCGGCGCCGCTGGCGCCGTCGCCAGTGGCCAGCTCGGCCAGCGCGGCCTTGCGCGACAGGCGAAGGCGGCCCTTCTCGTCGATGGAGAGGAGCTTCACCTGCACCATGTCGCCCTTCTTCACCACGTCCTCGGTCTTCTCCACCCGGCCGGCCTGCAGCTCGGAGATGTGGAGCAGCCCCTCGGTACCCGGCATGATCTCGACGAAGGCGCCGAAGGTGGTGGTGCTCTTCACCTGGCCCTCGTAGATGCGGCCCACCTCGGCCTCTTCCGTCATCCCGGCGATGATCCTGCGGGCGCGCTCGCCGCCCTCGCCGCTCACCGACGCGATGGTGATGGTGCCGTCGTCGTCGATGTTGATGGTGGCGCCGGTGGCCTCCTGGATGCCGCGGATCGTCTTGCCCTTGGGCCCGATGATCTCGCCGATCTTGGCCGGGTCGATCTTGATGGTGATGATGCGCGGCGCGTACTGCGACAGCTCGGTGCGCGGCACGTTCAGCACCTTCTCCATCTCGTCGAGGATGTGCATCCGCGCGCGGTTGGCCTTCTGCAGCGCCTCGCGCATCAGCTCGATGGTCAACCCCTCGATCTTGATGTCCATCTGGATGGAGGTCACGCCGTCACGGGTGCCCGCCACCTTGAAGTCCATGTCGCCCAGGGCGTCCTCGGAGCCCAGGATGTCGGTGAGCACCGCCACCCGGTCGCCCTCGGCAATCAGCCCCATGGCCACGCCGGCCACGGCCGCACGCATGGGCACGCCGGCATCCATCAGCGACAGCGACGCCGCGCACACGCTGGCCATCGACGACGAGCCGTTGCTTTCCAGCACGTCGCTCACGACGCGGATGGTGTACGGGAACTCGTCGAACGGCGGCAGCATGGCCTCCAGCGCCCGCTCGGCCAGGGCGCCGTGCCCGACCTCGCGGCGGCTGGTGCCGCGCATGGGCTTCACCTCGCCCGTGCTGAACGGGGGGAAGTTGTAGTGCAGCATGAACGACTTCTTCTGCTGCGTGGCGAAGTCCACCGTGTCGTACGCCTGCTCGTCGCCCTGCGTGCCCAGCGTGGCCACGCCCAGCGCCTGCGTCTGCCCGCGGGTGAACAGCGCCGAGCCGTGCGCGCGCGGCAGCACGCCCACGTCCACGCTGATCGGACGCACCTCGTCCAGGCCTCGGCCGTCGGAGCGGGTGCCGGTGCTCAGGATCATCTCGCGCGTCCCGCGCTTCTCGAGGTCCTTGAGCACGTCGCCCACGTCCTTGTCGCTGTCCGGGAACTCCTCGGCCAGCGCGGCCGAAATCTCGGTGCGGATGGCCTTGAGGGCGTCGGCGCGCTCGTGCTTGCCGGGCACCTTCAGCGCCTCGGCCACACGGTCGCCGGCGGCGCTCTCCACGCGCTCGCGGATGGCCGCGTCCACAGCGCGGGGCGTCCATTCCATCTTGGCGGGCACTTCCATGGCCGCCAGCACTTCCTTCTGGATGCCGATCAGCTCCTTGATGGCGGCGTGCGCCACCACCAGCCCCTCGGCGATCTCCTCTTCCGGCACTTCCAGCGCGCCACCCTCGACCATCTGGATGGCGTCCTCGCTCCCCGCGACGATCACGTCGAGGTCCGAGTACTCCAGCTGGGCGAAGGTGGGGTTCAGCACCCACTGGCCCTGGATGCGGCCGATGCGCACCGCGGCCACCGGCTCGGCGAACGGAATGCGGCTCATGTTCAGCGCCAGCGAGGCGCCGGTGAGCGCAACCACGTCCGCGTCGTTCTCCTGGTCGGCCGAGACCACGTAGATGAAGACCTGCGTCTCGTTGGCGAACCCGTCGGGGAACAGCGGGCGCAGGGGGCGGTCGATCAGGCGCGCCGACAAGATTTCCTTGTCGGAGGGGCGCCCCTCGCGCTTGATGAAGCCGCCCGGGATCTTGCCGGCCGCGTAGGTGCGCTCGCGGTACTCGATGGTGAGCGGGAAGAACGAAAGGTGGGTGGGCTTGTCCTGGGCCACCGCCGTGCACAGCACCATCGTCTCGCCGAACTGCACCGTGCACGAGCCGTCTGCCTGCCGGGCCATCTTGCCCGTCTCGATGATCAGGGGACGGCCCGCGAACTGTCTTTCCAGCTTTGCCATTGGGTCTTTTTCCTGTTTGATTGCTCGGGGGAAGCCGCACTCCGGACGCCACTCCCCCGCAGGCGGGGCCCGGTCGCTTTGATGTTCACTTCGTCGCCGCTGTGCAAAAACGCACGCCGGCCGCACGGAACTGGCCCGTGCGGCCGGCGTGTTTCCTTCTAGTATTCCGTGCGTTCCACCAGGCGGGGACGCACGTTCAGGCCGGGACGGCGCGTGTGCGCCACCCCGTGTTCCCGCCGCGGGCCCACCGCCGTGCCGATCAGTGGCGCAGCCCCAGGTCCGCGATCAGCGCGCGGTAGGCGTCCAGGTCGTTGCGGCGCAGGTAGTCGAGCAGGCTGCGGCGCTGGCCCACCATCTTCAGCAGCCCCTGGCGGCTGTGATGGTCCTTCTTGTGGGCGCGAAAGTGCCCGGTCAGGTCGTTGATGCGCGCGGTGAGCAGCGCGATCTGAACCTTGGTGCTGCCACGGTCGTTCTCGTGCAGCTGGTACTTCTTGACGATTTCGTCGCGGTTTTCAGCCGTGAGTGCCATCGATCGGAGCCTCCTGAAGAGTCGATGCTGGTCGGGAAGTCAGCCGATCCAATCAGATCATTCGTCCGAGCGGATCAACAACAAGCCCAGGAATCTAACGAAGCGGACGGATTGGGGCAACCCGGGATCCTGGCGTTCGCACCAGTACGAGCTTCGTGCTGTCATCCCGATGGAGCGGCCAAGCCGAACCCTCCCGTACGACGCGGACGGCAGCGACTGAGGGATCCGCCACACATTTGTCGTAGCGCCGTATACCACGAAGATTCGCCATTCCGGTTTCGTCCTTCCACCGAGGGAGCTGGATTCGGCTCGGCCGCTGCCCTGGCGCGTGCCGCGTAGTGTGTGGCGGATCCCTCAGTCGCTGCGCAGTATGCCGTTACGACAGAATTCTTGAGGTCGCTCCATCGGGATGACAGTGCAGGCTGGCTACCCGCCCGTGAGGTGATCGTTATGAAGCAGACGATCAAGGCGTTTGATGCGGTCGCGTTTACGCGTGGCATCCGCGACGCACATCATGAGCAACTGAAGGATGCCACCCCGGAAGAGCGGGCTCAGTTCTACCGCGCGAAGGCACTGGAGCTGCACGCAGAACTCGGATTGCCCTCTCCTTCCGACCCGGGCAGCACTGCGGCACGTCAGCCCGAATCGCGATAGGGTTCGGCCGACTACCGCGCCGCTAAGCCTAGCATCGCGCGGCCGGCGCGCTCGTCGCCCTGTATGGCTTCGACCAACGCTTCGAGGGAGGGGAACGGGAGGATGTCGCGGATGCGGCCCATCACCTCCACGCGGACGTGGTCGCCGTAGATGTCGCCGCTCCAATCCAGCAGGTGCAGCTCGATCGTCGGAGAGAAGCCGGGGAACGTCGGACGAGGGCCCAGGTGCAGAAGGCCCGGGATGCGCTCGCCGCGCACGCGGCCGTACGCCGCGTAGACGCCCTCCTTGGGCAGCATCTTCTCCGCGTCGCCCAATTGGATGTTGGCCGTGGGAAACCCCAGCTCGCGCCCCTTCCGCTCGCCCCGCACCACCACGCCCGACAGCGTGTACGGCCGCCCGAGCAGCGCCGCGGCCTCGTCCGTCCGCCCCTCGCCCAGCAGGCCCCGGATGCGGCTGGACGACACCGCCCCACCCGCCGCCTCGAACGCATCCACCACGTCCACGTCGAACCCCATCTCGCGGCCGATCTCACGCAGCGTGTCGACGCCCCCCTCGCGGTCCTTGCCGAACCCGTGGTCGTACCCGATCACCAGCTCGTTCATCCCGATGCGCCCGATCAGGATCTCTTCCACGAACCGGCGCGCCGGGTAGTGCTGCAGTGTCCGCGTAAAGGGGAGGAACACCACGTACTCCAGCCCCGACTCAGCCAGCACCTCGCGCTTTTCGGCCAGGGTGGTCAGCAGGGGCGGGGCGTGCTCGGGACGGACGACGCGCAGGGGATGCGGATGGAACGTCACCAGGATGCTGCGTCCGCCGGTGGCACGAGCGCGGCGGCAGATTTCCTGGAGCACCTCCCAATGCCCGCGGTGCACGCCGTCGAAGGTGCCCACGGTGACGATGGCCGGCGGCCCGTCGCGCGGCAGCGCGGGGGGCAACGCGGGGTCGATGGCGAACGGGGCCAGGCCCGTGGACCGCATGGTCACGCGCCCGCCGCGAACACCTTGCGCGGCCTTACCCGCCCGCCCGCCGCCTCGCCGATGGCCAGCAGCCCGCCGTCCGGAGCGAGGACCGCGACCGTCTCACCATCCGCAATCTCCGCGTCGACGGCGACCGCGCGGCCAAAGCCCAGGTCCGCCACGCCGCGCTCGTCCACGCGCCCGTGCGCGAGGTGCGAGACCGCGCCCGCGGGAGCGATCAGCGCGGAGGCGACGAGCGCTTCATCACCGAGCTGGTCGACGGGCACGGCGCGGGCGACGTCGTGCGCGCCGATGCGGGTGCGGCGCAGCTCACGCAGGTGGCCGCCCACGCCGAGCGCGCGCCCTACGTCGCGCGCGATGGCGCGGATGTACGTGCCGCTGCCGCACTCCACTTCAAAGACGACATCAGGAAGGTCGATGGAGACGACCTGGAGCGAATGGATGGTGACGCGCACGGGCGGAAGGTCTACCTCCCCGCCCCGCCGCGCCACGTCGTACATCCGCTCGCCCGCCACCTTCTTGGCGGAGTACGCCGGCGGCACCTGGTCGATTTCGCCCACCTGCGCCATCAGCGCCGCCTCGATGGCCTCGGCGGACACGTCGCGCCACGACTCGGACGACGAAACGACCGTTCCCGTGTGGTCATCCGTGTCGGTCGCCTCGCCCAGGCGCATCGTAGCGAGATAGGTCTTAGGCAGCGGCGTGATGTACTCCGCCAGCCGCGTCGCCGGGCCGATGCAGACCAGCAGCAGGCCGGAGGCGAAGGGATCCAGCGTTCCCGTGTGCCCCACCTGCTTGATCCTCAGCGCGCGGCGAACCGCGCCCACCACGTCGTGCGAGGTGGGCCCGACGGGCTTGTCTACCGGAAGAACACCGTTCACTCCCGGCCCTCGCCCTCGGCCTGATCGCCAGCCGCGGCCTGCTCCTCGGCCGACTCTTCGACGGCATCGGCCGCGTCCTCATCCGCGGCTGCGGACGCGGAGGCGTCGTAGGGAAGCGCCTCGCGAAGCAGCTGCTCGATCCGCATGGCCTCGGCCAGCACGCGGTCGATCTCGAAGTGAAGCTCCGGGATGCGGCGCATCTGCAGGCTCTTGCCCAGCTCGCGGCGGATGAAGGGCGCCGCGCTGCGCAGCCCGACGAGGATCTCCTCGCGCTCGGCCTCGTCGCCCAGGGCGGTGATGTACACCTTGGCGTGGTCCAGCTCGGGCGAGGTCTGCACGGCCGTGATGGTGGCGAGCCCCACCCGCGGGTCGCGCACCTGGTCGCGGATCAGCAGCGAAATCTCCTGCTTCAGCTGCTCGTTGATGCGGTCGGTCCGCCTGAACTTGGGCATATGCGCACAGCCTCCGGCTGAAAAAGAAAAAGGCGAGGGGACAGGGTACGGAAGACCGGGGACAGCAGGCAACAGCAAGGCCATTGCCGCCAGCGTCCCCGGTTCCCGCGCTCCGTCCCCCCGCCGTCTAGTAGAACGTCGTGTACGAATCGATGATCCGCGCCCTGCCCTCTTCGGCCACCAGCCGGTCCGCCGAGGAAAGCACCGACTGGGCGTGCTTCCGGTCGCCCGAAACCACGGTGACGGCGATCTCGGACCGCTGAAGCAGGTCCTGGTGCGCCGTTTCGGCGGCCGACACGTTGAACTTCGCGTGCAGGCGGTCCTTGAGGCTCTTCACCACCGAGCGCTTCTCCTTGAGAGAGGCGCAGCCGGGGATGTGAAGCTCCCAGACCACCAGCCCCACGACCATCGCGCGGCCGCCGTGCCGGTCAGGCGTTGCGCGCGGCCTCGGCCGCCGCCGCCGAAGCGGCGGCCGCACCAGCCAGCGTGCGGGCCACCTCTTCCACGCGGTAGCACTCCAGGACGTCGCCGATCTTGACGTCGTTGAAGTTGCGGATGTTCAACCCGCACTCGAAGCCCTCGCGCACCTCGCGCGCATCGTCCTTGAAGCGCTTGAGGCTTTCCAGCTCGCCCTCGTAGATCTGCACCGCGTCGCGCACGATGCGGATCTTTCCGCGGCGGTCCAGCACGCCGCTGGTGACCATGCAGCCGGCCACCGTGCCCACGCGCGGCACCTTGAACAGCTGGCGGACTTCCGCCGTGCCCAGCATGACCTCGCGCTCCTCGGGCGTAAGCAGCCCCTCCATCGCCGCGCGGACTTCTTCCACCGCCTCGTAGATGATGTTGTAGAGGCGGATGTCGATCTCCTCGCGCTCGGCCACGGCCCGCGCCTCGCCCGTGGGGCGGACGTGGAAGCCGATGACGATGGCACCCGAGGTGGTGGCCAGCAGCACGTCGGACTCGTTGATGGCGCCCACGCCGCGGTGGATCACCTGCACCCGCACCTCGTTGGTCGACAGCTGCTCCAGCGCGTCGCCCAGGGCCTGGACGGAACCGTCCACGTCGCCCTTGATCACCAGGTTCAGGTGCGCCTGCTCGCCCTTGGCCAGCATGCGCGACAGGTCCATCAGCTTCACGCCGCGGCTCTTGATGCGCATGCGCTTTTCGCGCTCCAGCCGCTGGCGCGTCTGGGCGATCTCGGCCGCGCGGTCGGCTTCCATGGAGATCAGCTGGTCGCCCGCCCCCGGCACGCCGGGAAGGCCCAGGATCTGGACGGGCGTGGCCGGTCCGGCCGTGGCCACCGGCTTGTTGCGCTCGTCGAGCATGGCGCGGATGCGGCCGCTGTACATGCCGCACACCACGTGGTCGCCCACGCGAAGGGTGCCGTTGGTCACCAGCACGGTGGCCACCGGCCCCTTGCCCACGTCCAGCTGCGCCTCGATCACCGTGCCCACCGCGTCGCGGTTGGGGTTGGCGGTCAGCTCCTGCAGGTCGGCCAGCAGCAGCACCTTTTCCAGCAGCGCCTCGATGCCTTGCCCCTTCTTGGCGGAAACCTCGGCGCTCATCACGTCGCCGCCGAAGTCCTCGAGCACCACCCCGTGCTGAAGCAGGTCCTGCTTCACGCGGTTGGGGTTGGCGTCGGGCAGGTCCACCTTGTTCACCGCCACGATCAGCGGCACGCCGGCGTTGCGGGCGTGGCTGATGGCCTCGATGGTCTGCGGCATCACCGAGTCGTCGGCCGCCACCACCAGGATGACGACGTCCGTCACCTCGGCGCCGCGGGCACGCATGGCGGTGAACGCCGCGTGGCCCGGGGTGTCGAGGAAGGCGATCGAGCGGCCGTCCTGCAGTTCCACGTGGTACGCGCCGATGTGCTGCGTGATGCCGCCGGCCTCGCCCGCGATGACGTTGGTCTTGCGGATGTAGTCCAGCAGCGAGGTCTTGCCGTGGTCCACGTGGCCCATGACGGTGACCACGGGAGGACGCGGAAGCAGGTCCTCGGCGGCATCGGCCTCCACGGCCTCTTCCATGTCCGCGCCGTACTCCTCTTCGCGGACCGCCTTGAAGCCGAACTCGTCCAGCAGCAGCTCGATCTGGTCGAAGTCCAGGCGCTGGTTGATGGTGACCATCAGCCCCAGGTTCTTGAACGCCGACCCGATCAGCTGCGTGGGCGGTACGTCGATCAGCTCCGCCAGCTCCGCCACGGTAAGGAACTCGTTGACGCGAACCTGGGTGGCTTCCTCGGCCCGGCGGCGCGAAATCTCCTCTTCGCGGCGCTCGTGCTGCGAGGGGCCCTGGTCCCGGGGGGACCGGCGCTTCTTGCGCCCGCCGGTCTCCATCGCGGCCATCGTCTTCCGGAAGTTGTCGTCCACCGCTCCCTGGTCGACGCCGGCCCGGCCCTTCTTCCCCTTCTTGCGGTCCTTCTTCTTCCCCGCGGCGCTGCCCGCACCGGCGGTGCCGGTGGGCGTGGTGCCGGCGGTGTCGCCCGGACGCCCGCCGAACGACTGCGTGCGGGCCGAGGACGGCGGCGCGGGCGGCGCCATGCTGCGCGCCGAACGCGGAACGAACCCTTCGGGACGCGGCGGACGGGCCGCGTCACCCCCGGCCTGCTGCCCCTCGGGGCGAACGGGGCGCGGACCGGCGGGAGCGCCGGGGCGCACCGACGGCGGAGGCGACGGGCGGCGGTCGCCACCCGGACGCGCGGACTGCGGGCCGCCGGGCTGTCCACCCGGACGGGCCGACTGCGGTCCTCCCTGCGGGCCGCCCGGACGGGCGGACTGCGGACCTCCCTGCGGGCCACCGGGGCGGGCGGACTGGGGCCCACCCGGCTGGCCGCCGGGGCGAGCCGACTGCGGACCGCCGGGACGGGCGGACTGCAGGCCGGGGCGCGCGGAGGCGGCCGGGCGCAGCTCGTCGCGGCGTGGCGGGGCCGGGCGCTCGTCGGCGTCTGCGCGGGCCGGACGGTCCTCGACGATGCCGGCGGGCGGCGCGGGAACGGCGGGCTGCGCCGCGTCCACGCGCGGCGGCGCCGAGTCGGTATCCACCGACTCCACGACCACCGTGACGTCCTTGGGCGGCTGGCCGCCGCGGGTCACCAGGTCGGCGCCGCGGTCGGCGGCCTCCATGGCCGCCTCGGCGGCGATGGCCTCGGCCGCGTCGGCGATGGGCGACGCGGTGCTGTCGGCCTGCGCCGGCTTCTGGCCGGCGGCGGGGCCGGCGTCGACGTCGGTCTGCGCGGCGGCGGTGGGCGCGGCGGGCGGCGCCACCTCGGCCGAAGCCTCGGCGGGAATGTCGTCGCCCTCGTCTTCACGACGGCGGCGGCGGCGGCGCGGCGCGGCGGAAGCATCGCCCAGCGCGGCCGAAACCGCCTCGGCGGCCTCGGCGTGGCCGTGGCGGCGCTCCCGCTCGATGACGGTGCGCACCCGGGCGACGGCCTGCTCGGGCACGTCGCTCATGTGGCTGCGAACGGGTACGTCCATCTCCCGGAGGAGGTGCACCAAGGCCTCTGCCGGAACGCCCAGCTCCTTGGCGACTTCTAAGACTCGCATCAGTACGGCTCTCCTCCAGCTCGTTCCTGCACCTGTGGCGGACTGCCCGCCAACTCCAGGGCACGGCGCGCAAAACTCTTGTCAGTGAATCCAACGGCCGAAACCGGCCCCCGCCCGATGGCGGCGCCGATGTCGGCTCTCGTAAGGCAGACGGCGTAGGGTATGCCGCGGGCCTGCAGCAGCGGAACCAGCTTCTTGCTCTGCGTGGGCGACGCGTCGGCCGCCACCAGCGCGGCGGCCAGCGACCCGTCGCGGGCGGCCCCGCGGGCCATGTCGGTGCCGAACACCAGCTTTCGGGCGCGCGCGGCCAACCCCATCAGGTTCAGCAGCGCGCGCTCCCCCTGCCCCGGCGCGGGTCCGTCGATCGGCTCAGTCGGAATGCGGCAAATTCTCCGGTTCCGCGCCCGAAGTCAAGTCCGGCGCACCTTCTCCGTCCTCGGTCCAGGCCTCGCCCCCGCCATCGTTCCCCTCGTCCGAGCCCGGGAACGCTTCGCCCGTGCCGTCCTCGTACCCGCCGGTGGCCTCGTCCTCGTCTTCCACCGTCAGCCGCTCGATTTCCGACACCAGGCGGTCCGCCTCGGCGGCG
The DNA here is from genome assembly GCF_036388275.1 of Longimicrobium sp. NCBI lineage: Bacteria > Pseudomonadati > Gemmatimonadota > Longimicrobiia > Longimicrobiales > Longimicrobiaceae > Longimicrobium > Longimicrobium sp. The sequence continues at coordinate 47,207 of NZ_DASVSF010000102.1, read as the reverse complement.
CCGATGGCCGGGATGCGCAGGAAGTCCTCGCGCTCCAGGTCGATGATGTCGAAGAAGGTGTTGTAGCCGGCCGCCTCCAGCGCCGCCAGCGTGGCGGGTGCCAGGTCCAGGTCGCGCAGGGCGAAGTCGGTGCTCTCGTACTCGGCCTCGTCGCCGCCGCCGAACAGGGCGCGCTCGGCGCCCCGCTCCAGCCACTCGCGCGAGCCGAACAGGTCGATCTGCCAGCCGATCAACTGGCTGGCCAGGCGCACGTTCTGGCCGTTGCGCCCGATGGCCAGCGACAGCTGGTCTTCGTCGACGATGGCCGTCATGGTGCGGGCCTCGTAGTCCGAGATCACCTTGGCCACGCGGGCCGGGGCCAACGCGCGCTTGGCGTACGTCTCGGGGTCCGGGTGCCAGGGCACGATGTCGATGCGCTCGCCGCCCAGCTCCTGCACCACCGCGCGGACGCGGCTTCCCTTGAGGCCCACGCAGGCGCCCACGGGATCGATGCTCTCGTCGCGCGAGCTGACGGCGATCTTGCTGCGGAAGCCCACTTCGCGGGCGGCGCCGCGGATCTCCACGATCCCCTGTGTGATCTCGGGCACTTCCAGCTTGAAGAGCGCGGCCACGAACAGCGGGTCGGCGCGCGACAGGATCAGGCGCGGGCCCTTGGGCGTTTCCTCGACCTTCTTGAGCACGGCGCGGATGGGCTCGCCCTGGCGGAACCGCTCGCGGGGGTTCTGCTCCTTCCACGGGACGATGGCGTCGGCGTCGCGGCTGCGGTTGAGCAGCAGCACCATCTTGCCACGCTCCACCTGCTGCACCTCGCCGGAAAGCAGCTCGCCCACGCGGTGCTCGTACTCGTCGCGGATCTTCTGCCGCTCGCCCTCGCGAACGCGCTGCAAAATGCGCTGCTTGGCGGCCATCACGGCGTTGCGCCCGAACTGGGCGAACTCCACGGGCACCTCCAGGATGTCGCCCACCTCGAACTCGGGGTCGTCCCAGCGCGCCTCTTCGAGCAGGATTTCGCGCGACGCGTCCTGCACCTCGGCCACCACCTCCTTGAGGACGGTGATGCCGATCTTGCCGGTGGCTTCGTCGATTTCGATTTCGGCCTCGACGTTGGGGCCGTAGCGCTTGGCCAGGGCGGCGAGAATGCCGTCCTTGATCAGGTCGTACAGCTCGTCGCGCGAGATGGCCTTGTTGGCCGTCATCTCGCGGAAGGCCGCGAGCACCTGCGTTGCGTTGTTCATGGAAGTCGGTCCCTTTTCTGTCACGGGCGCGCGGGCGCCATCCGTCAGCGCTTCTGGCCGCGCTCCCACCGGAAGACCAGGTTCCCCCGTTCGATCTCGCCGAGCGGGATTTCCACCTCGTCGCCGTCCACCTGCAGGGCCACGCGCTCTCCGTCGCGCAGCCCGACCAGCGTTCCCTGCACCTTCTTGCCGCGCCCTTCGACCGGCACGCGCGTCTTGATCGCCACCTCGGCCCCGGCGAAGCGGTCCCAGTCGCGGGGCTTCGTCAGCGGGCGCTCCACGCCGGGCGAGGAAACCTCGATCACGTAGCGGTCGGAGAGCCCTTCGCGCTGGTCCAGCCAGGGCTCCAGCGCGCGGCTGACGCGGCTGCAGTCGTCCAGGCTTACGGCGGGCTCGCCGGGCTTGCTGTCGGGGCGGTCGATGGAAAGGCGCAGGATGGGCCGCGCGCGACTTCCGGCCTGCTCCAGCTCCACCATCTCGTAGCCCAGCTCTTCGACGCGCTGGGCCATCTCCGCGGCAAGGGTTTCGTCCGCCACGCCGCCTCCCCCTCGTTGCCGTTTTCAGGGCAATAAAAAAAGCGGGGCAACCGCACCCCACTTCGCTGCGCGAACCGTCCGTGGCGCCCCTCGCCATGCTCGGACAACAAGGAATATAGGCGTTGTCTCGCCTGAGTGCAACCCGTGGCGCCTCGCGTCCCAGCTCCGTCAGGCCTACGCGGAGAAGAAGAGAGGCTTGGGCCACCTCTCACCAGCCCGGGTGCGGGGCCGGCGCGCAAGGTTTTTGTCCGCGGAAAACATCCTCGGTCCGCATCCCTGCAGGCGATTGTTGCGCCGTCACCGAGGCGGGTTCCATTTAGGGTTTTTCTGCTCGGTTTTCTTTCTCGGCGCTAAGTTTGTCGATAGCGGCACGGACCTCAGCTTCCCACGGGAAGGGGTCGTCCTTGGCGGGATCGTAGGGCGGGAGATCCGGGAGCGGAACTCCCAACTCGTTCAGCAGTCCGGTGCTCTTTGTTAGTTCATAGCGGTCAACATATGGCTCGCCGTCGCCCCAGGCCTGCCTGAAGGCAGCAAGGGCGTGGTGCTTCGCTTGATCGCGGTCGCCGATGGCCTGCCAGAACAGGGCCAGGTACCGATGCGCGGGGTGGCGCAGTTGGGCGAGGCGCTCGGCTTCACTGCGGGCGTCGGCGCCAGTGAGTTGATGGAGGTGGAACTTGGCCAAGGCGAGTCCAGTCTCGGAATCGTCATCACCCAGGTGGCGTTCACGGGCCATGATCAGGGCTAGGGCGAAATTAGCGGCCGCTAGCGTCCATTCGCCGTTCTCCAGCCGCCAGGAGCCACCCAGTTGGTGGAGATAACGGAGGCCGGTGCGGTTGCCGTCATTCTCCGCGAGAGTGGAGGCAGCAGTCAGGTGATCCTCGTGCAAAGTACCCTGCCAGAATTGAAATTTCGCAAATGAAAACTCCGCGCTGCCCTGCCGATATGATGCCCGAGACCACCCACGTCCCATGCCGTCCAGCAGCGACCAAGTTGCCTCCGCCTCCTGCCACTGGCCATTGCGGGACTGACTGTTAAACAGGAATAACCGAGCGGTGAAGATCGCTTCGTCATCCTCCCGGACCGTGGCGAAAGCAAGGGAGAGGCGATTCACGCGGCTGCGTTTGGCCAACAGACCCTGCTCGGAGAGAGCCACGGAGATGATGAGGAGAAAGGCGTCTACTCCGGTCCAGTTTTCTGTCTCTAGGCTTAAGCGAAGTGCGCCTCCACCTACACAGACGGCTTGTTGGTACTCGCCGCAGTAGTTCAGGAATATCGCGGCGGAACTCGCAAGACCGACCGCACGCGCAGCGTCCACATTCTTCGGCATTTGATCCCAGGATGCTGGGAAAAAGTGGCGTAGTAGCGAGAGAGCTTCCACATGGGCTTCGAGATTGAATAAGAGTGCGGCTAAGATACCACCACCCACGTAGGCATCTGCCGCCTGTTGATAGCGGCCGAGCTTTAACAAGGTGCGGACGACATTCAGGCCGGTCTCCACATCCTCCATCGTCTTGGCCTGCTCATAAGGATTGTGCCGCTGCGAGGAGTAATGGTCCACCACGCGCTGGCCGTAGCCTTGTTTGTCCTCGGCCTTCATGCCTCCGGCAGCGACGCCGCGCACAACCGGATGCAAGTCATACCGCCTCGTGCGGGGATCGTACTGCAGCAGCCCTCGATCTTCGAGATCCTGAAGGGTTTCGCCCAGTTTATTGGGTGCTTTGCGAACGGCTTCCGAGTCGCGCCACACCTGCATCGCGGACTCGTAGGCTTTCCGTTCGGCGAAAGCGGCTTCGTGTTGTTGGCGCAGCTTGTCCTTCTCCTCGTCAGTACTAGCGCCCCAACGCCAGTGTTGCTCTGGCGGGACTGGCTTCTTCACTTCCTTTGGCTCCTGCGGGAGGTGCGGGTTGAAGGCAGCGACCGTCTCATAGTCCACGGCGTTGCTCAGCAACGCGACGATGGAGAGAAGCTGACGGCTGGGAGGCCCCAGCGCCTCCATCGCGGCGCGCAGGATGTGGTTGCGGCTCTGGATGAGATCCAGACTGGCGAGGTTCAGCTTCGCTCCGTACTCCGGATCGGCAGCCCAGCTGTCGAAGTTGCCCCGGTGCGGCCCGGGCGAATTGATAAGCCCCGCAAGGACGGCGATGACGAGCGGGTGGTTCCCGCAATAGTTCGTGAGGTAGTAGCGGATGTCTGGGGAGGTGCCCTGAATGCCGCTGGAGCGGAGCAGTTCCTCCGCATCCGCCTGGTCCAGCCCGGGCAGCGAAAGCGGCTTCACACCCGGGAGAGGGATACCCGCTTGGTTCAGCAACGCCCGCGGGGTGAGCCTGGAACTGATGAGGATCTTCGACGGAGCGGCGGCGGCGAGCGCGCGGAGGAGGTCCGTGTCCTCATCACGAATCGCATCGCATGGATTGCGGTCTAGGACCTTGTCGGTGGGCCGGTTCACCTCTTCATCAGGCACCTCGGTGGCATCGATGCGATGGTAGGCCACGAGCACACGCTCCAAGCCATCCAGGATGAGTAGCCAAGGCTGTCGGCGGAGAAGGGCCAGGAGTTCGATACGCATCTCGGCCGTGTTTTTTTTCTCGAAGACCTCCAGCGGCTGCTGCGTCATGTAAGCGAGCGCGTGCTGGCAGAAGGCGCGCATAACGGCGCCTTTCTCATAGAAGGAATACCAGAAGCGCCCGGCCCAGTCGGCGCGGTCGGCCGTCGCGTGCTGCGTCGTCCACTCCCACGTCAACATGCTCTTGCCATTGCCGCCAATGGCTTCAAAGAGCAAGACACTGGAGGGATTGGAGGGTTGCGCCCACTCGCTCAGCGTCTTGAGCTGCGCCGTACGCCCGATGAAGGTGTGGCGGCCAATGTAGTCCGGCGCGGCGTACAACGCGGGAGGGGTGGGGATGGGCCCAAGCGTGGTGCCGTCCCTGAGCTCCTGCTCGTTGTGCCCTTCCGGAGACGCGAGATGCTTGCTCAACTCGGCGAGCGATGAACCGAGCTCGTCTTTGAATTCCTGGAGGCTGTTAAACGTCGCATAAACCCGGTTCACTTTCGATCCGGGAGCGTGCTTTTTTGCTCGCTCCCGGAAAGCGTTCAGCTTCTGCTTCTTCTCCACATCGTTTTCGAAGTCTGACTGTTTCCCCTGATGGTCTTCGCCCATGATGAAGAGAAGGATCGGACGACCGAGATCCTGCGCTTCGTTGAATTCCAGTTCTGTGATTGAGAGCTTGCCAGGGTTGCGCTTCGGACATTCAGGGGTCTGGCCATATTTGAGGCTGATGACACCTATGTAAGCGGCACTGTCTCGTACCATCTGCAGAGAAGAGTCGATCACGTCCACAAGCCTTGCCGAGTCGTTCTCCATGACATTGGCGTGAAGCTTGTGCTGGTGGATCGCAGCGATGAGCGCCGCGCGATGCTCGAGCAAATCAGTGAAGGTGCTGGACACCATCACCTGTGAGACGGGACGCGACTCGTATTCCATGGATTTTTGCATGGCGCTCCCACAAAATCGTTATTGTAAAAAGGGCGTTCAATGCTCTAACGACATAAGAGTCAGGGGTTTGGGGCCGCCGCGCAAGCTTTTCAGGCAGTCCGAAAACTTAGCCAACCCCGCATCCCCTGCAGCCGATCGCTAGGCCGCGGCTACGCATTTACGTCCATCTCGTCGGCGAGCTTGAGTAGCGCTCCGCCGCGTTCACGAGCGAGCTTCGCTATCGCCTTCTCCCAACCTGCGGGAGGTGAGCGATACGACGAGGCGGAGGTGCTGAGTCGCGCCTGCCGCAGCAGTCCATGCGACACCCCCAGTTCCTCGGCGAGGTCGGCTAGGGAAACGGTGCCTATTAGACGGTCAGTCGCTCTCTTGAACGGCTCGCTCACGTTTACGCACCTGTTGACACGCGCAGCCCTGTTTACTATACTGTAAACAGCGGGGCACAACTAGAGGCCGGCCGCCTCCTCGGCCAAGAAGACACGGCCAGCCTCCAAACGAACGACTCGACAGCCGTCCTATCGTGAGAGTAGCCCTGCTCGGCGGCGCGGGTCAAGAGATGGAGGTGAGCATGGAGCAGCAGCACCCGCCCTCGCCGATGCGGCTCCTGGAGATCCTGACGGACAGGTTCGGCGCGCTGGAAGCGGTCGCCAACTCGTCGATCAAGCTGGCCCGCTACGCACCCGAGGACGAACTGGCGATGGACCTGCTCGTCGCCGAGGCAGTGCTGGAGTTCGGCAGCAGCCTCCGTGAAGCGGCGGACGGCGCAACGCAGTGGGCGAGGGCGCGGGGAGTGGCACCGCTTCCGTGAACACGGCCCCGCGGCATCGTCGCCGCGGGGCCAATCGTTTCTATAGTACGCCTCCTGGCTTACCCCCTGACCAGCAACGCGTCCCTGAGTGCGTGCCAATGGTGACATAACACTTGACACCTGCTTTTCGGACACTCAAGGTTACTGCTCACCCGGCCGTGGTTCAAACCTCCCCTCACCTCAATGGCGACGGACCCATGAAACGAGGAACAGTCGTTGTAGTGGCCGCGCTGGCCTTAGCGTCAGCTGCATGCGAGCACGCCGATGGAGGTACGATGAGCAACCCGCCACCTTCCACACTCAGGCTCGCGAAGCCTGATCGCACGTTCGCGCTTTCGGCTGAAGAACGCGCTCAGGTGAGGCAGGGCTTTGATGTTGACGCGCTCGAGCGCCTGCTGGCGGCGGTCGAGCCCGCGGCGCGCCCAATCATCCTTGCAGGATTTCAGTACCCGAAAGAACGCGGGCAAGGCGGGGGTGTGATGACGACGATCGGGGACCCGGCCCTGCAGCCGCTACTCGACGAAGTCTGGGCCCCAATGTGGGAGCGGATGCCGGACGAGATGCTCGACCGGAGCGACGCGCCATATCCTGGTCGCGATCTGGCCCGCTCCCGCCGCGCTGCCCGGGGTGCAAACGAGGAGCGCTGAGCCATGCGTGCCCTACACGCCGGCGGTTCTGATCAGCCCGCCCTCTCCTCTGCCTGGCTGCGGAAGCTGCGCCCATCTCTCTGTCTCGTGCTGCTCGCACTGACCAGCCCACTTAGCCACGCCGTCGCCCAAGAAGTCAATCCGCAGCAAGTGACGACGGTCTCCGCGGACGAGTATTACGTTACCGAACCGATGGCCTGTCCGTTCGGCTTGACCGGCGGATTCCTGGGAGACGCGTTCGGCCTTTGGCACGCCGGGTACTCCTGGCCGGATGACTGGCGGAGAGAGCAGGTACTGGAACCGCTCTCTGGCTCCCTCGCACGCTACGTTCCTTGGAGCGGAGCGTACTCGCTTACCTCACGGGACGGCAAAGCGCGGTGGACCGCCCCCTCGATCGACGTGGTTTGTAGTCGTGAGACCCACTACCTCTTTGGGCGCATCGTCGGCACCACGGACTGGTACAAAGTGGTGGCCACAGGCGGAACTGTGTCCAAGATCTGTCCCCCGAGCGGGAGCGGTGGTACGCAGGTGATCTACAGCCCCAGCGAGGAAGGCTACAATCCTTACTCCTCGGGAGAAGATACGAACTGCGGTGACGATGGCGGCGACGGCACAGGTGGAGATGGCGGAGATAACACAGGCACCCAGTACAAACCGGGCGACTATACAGGGGGCGGCACCGTGGATTGGGGTACCGGGATCGGCAACGGTGGGTCGAGCAAGTGCGGGGCTACGGCCGTCGTGGAGTACATCTGCATCGACATCATGACGGGGGGTGGCTGGGTGGAGTGGAGTTGCGGCTTCGCGACCACCTGTTGATAACCGCGCTCATTACTTCCTTCTGACTGGAGTCGTCCTAATGCACAGACCATTTCGAATTTTCGCAGTTGTTCTCCTCGGAAGCATTCTCCTTGGCCAAACGGCCGTAGCACAGCAGGAACGAGCGGTTCAGGGCGGCCGCCGCGTTCCGGCTTGGGTCGCGCTGACCAGCGAACCGATCCCGGGCGGAGAGCCTTTCGTGGTGCTACGCGGGGTGGGGCCAGGGCGTGACGACGTCCTGCTACTGAGCCAGAGTGCCGACGCGTCGCACCTCTCCAACGCTGTTCGTACCCTGCTGACCTCGCGGTCGGCGCAGGGCGATACCGCTACTCAACCAGGCACCTTCCGGATGCGGCGGCAACAGGGGCGGGCAGCGGAACCGGCGAACTTGCCGTGGGCGGAGCGGGTGGTGAGCGACGTGCGCCACGTACCGTTGCGCATGTTCCCCGGCGTAGGGCGCGTCCGTGCCGTCCGAATCTGGCTTCCCGCCGTCGGTCGGGCCCGCGGCCGTCCTGGCAGTTAGGTGAAGGGGTAAGGGTCAGCGGATTCCGCAGTTCGCGCGTCGAGAAGCCTTGTTGCTTCTCGGCGCGACTTACGTCATCCTGTAGCCATGTCTCTTCGCACTGTCACTCTCAGGACCTCCGCCATCTCCAATGTCGGGTTCCCGTTCACAATAGCTGCCGTTCGCACGCTTCCCGTGCTCGAAATGGCGGATCGCGTGACGTTCTTCGTGGGGGAGAACGGGACGGGAAAATCAACTCTTTTGGAGGCGATCGCGATCGCAGCCGGTATTCGCGGATTGGGGTCGGAGCACCCGGAGCTAGACACCACGCTCGCGCCACAGCGCGCACTCGCCAGCCATTTGCGACTCACCTGGTCGGCGCGGAGCAGCCGGGGGTTCTTTCTACGTGCGGAGGATTTCTTCGGGTACCTGCGCCGCCAGGCTCGGGATGACGCACGGATCCGGCGGGAGAGAGCGGAACTCGGGCTCGACGCTCCACCCCCTGATCGCACCGACGATTGGCGCTCGGGGGAACACCCCGACGAGTCCGCAGCGGTCGAGTTCATCGGACGCTACGACAGCCGCTCGCATGGCGAGAGCTTCCTTGACGTGTTTGGGCAACGGACTCGGAGCAAGGGCCTGTATCTCCTCGACGAACCGGAAGCCCCGCTCTCTCCGCAGCGTCAACTCTCGCTGATCCGCCTTCTGGCCGATGCAGTCGATCAGGGTGCGCAGTTCATCATCGCGACGCACTCTCCGATCCTGCTCTCATTCCCTGGCGCGAAAATTTTGAGCTTCGACTCCGCGCCGGTCACCGAGGTAGCATATGCGGACCTCGAGCACGTCGCGCTGACCCGTGCCTTCCTGAATGCGCCGGAGCTCTACCTGCAGCGGCTACTGGCCAAGGGCGACGAGTGAGATAGTCACGCCGTGTTGCGTCTTGGCGGCTCTGCGTGAGGCGCAGCGGTGTCAGTCGAGGGCGCGCATGCCAAGGACGCCCATCTGCCGAGCGGGCGACCCGCCACGGTGCGAAAAGAAGTTGGGCTCGCCGCAGCGGGTGCAGTGCGCGGACACGGTCACGTGCGCGGCCGGCACGCCCATGGCCATGACGCGCTCCGCGATGGCCGCGCGCAGGTTGATGCAGGTCGGTCCCGCGGGAGGATCGGCGTCGGGACGGACGCCCGCGTGCACCTCGGCGCCCACCTCGTAGCATTCTCCGCAGATGGCCGGGCCGCAGTGCACGTACAGCCGCGCCGGGTCCGACTGCCAGCTTTCCACCACGCGGTTTACGGCGCGCTCCACGATGCCGGCCGCCGTTCCCCGCCATCCCGAGTGGACCATCGCCACCACGAACGAGGCGGGGTCCACCACGAACACGGGAACGCAGTCGGCCACGCTGGCCGTCACCAGCAGCCCGCGGCGGTCGGTGACGTGCCCGTCGAAGCCGTCCATCACCACGATCCCCGGCGCGCCGGCCTCGCGGTGAATCCACAGGTCCGCCGCATGCACCTGGCGGGCGTGCGCCACCGTCTCCATCCCCGTGGCCTCCAGCAGCTTCCGCCACCGCCCGAGCACCGTGCCCACGGGCTGCGCGCTCGACAGGCCCAGGTCGAACGGCTCCTCCGCGCTTCCCCGCCCCGTGGTGCCCTGCACCAGCCAGGGAAACCGTGGGCGCCACTCCGGATGCACCCACAGCGGCACGTCACCGGGAACGAGCTCCTCGGCGACGACGCGCACGTCCACGGAAGCCGCCACCTACGCCATCCGCGCCTCGGTGGGCCCCTCGCCCCCGGTGCGCTCCGACGACGGCGGCTCGGCGGCGGTGGTGCCCCCGAACCCGGAGACGGGCGGCAGCACCAGCGTCGACGACCCGCCGCCGGGCCCGCTCGGGTACGCGTCCAGCCGGCGGCGAAGCTCCTCCACCTGCGCCCGGAGCTCGTCGAACTCCTTGCGCGGCACGAAGTCCAGCCGCTCGCGGACGTCGCCCACGGCGTCCTGCGCGCGCTCCATGGCGTCGTTCAGGAACTGCCGCGCGCGCTCGGGCTTCAGGTCGCCGCGTTCCGAGGCCTCGCGGATGCTTTCCTCGATGGCCTCCTTGAACGCCGTCAGCATGCCGATGCCGGAGCGGATCCCCTCGCCGATCCCCGGCCTGCGCCTCTGCTCGTCCATCCCGTCCCCCTCCATCAGTGCCTGCCGGCGCGTTCGATCGCTTCGCGCGCGTCGTCCACGTCGCCGCGCGAGTCGGCGCGGCGGATGTCGGCGCCCAGCGCGCGAAGGCGCTCGTCGATGCGCTCGTAGCCGCGCTCGATTTGACCGACGTTGAAGATCTCGCTGCGCCCCTCGGCACCCAGCGCGGCGATCAGCAGCCCCATGCCGGCGCGGATGTCGGGGCTTTCGACGATGGCGCCGTGAAGCTGGCTGGGGCCGATCACCAGCACCCGGTGCGGATCGCACAGCACCAGCTTGGCGCCCATCCCCACCAGCTTGTCGGCGAAGAACATCCGCGACTCGAACATCTTCTCGTGGATGAGGATGGTGCCCCTCACCTGCGTGGCCGTCACCAGCGCAATGGAGGTCAGGTCCGCCGGAAACGCGGGCCACGGGCCGTCGTCCACCTTGGGGATGTGGCCGCCCATGTCCAGCTGCACCTCGGGATCCTGGTCGCCGGGGATGAACAGGTCCTGGCCGCGCACCTCCACCTTCACGCCCAGGCGGCGGAAGCCGTTCAGGGTGCTGTCCAGGTGCTCGGGGGCCGCGTCCGAGATGGTGATCTCGCCGCGCGTCACCGCCGCCAGGCCGATGAACGAGCCCACCTCGATGTGGTCGGCGGTGATACGCGTGCGGCACCCGCCCAGGCGCTTCTTGCCCTGGATGCGCAGCGTGCCCGTGCCGATGCCCTCGATCTCGCATCCCATCTTCACCAGCATGTGGCACAGGTCCTGGACGTGCGGCTCGGCGGCGGCGTTGCGGATGACCGTTTCGCCGTCAGCCAGCGAGGCGGCCATCACCGCGTTCTCCGTCGCCGTCACGCTGGGCTCGTCCAGGAACATGTTGACGCCTTTCAGCCCGCTGGACTGGAGCCGCCAGACGTCGTTCTCCTCCACCACCTCGGCGCCCAGCTTCTGCAGGGCGAAGAAGTGCGTGTCCACGCGGCGGCGGCCGATGACGTCGCCGCCCGGCGGGGGAAGCTGCATGCCGCCCGCGCGGGCCAGCATGGGGCCCGCGAGCAGGATGCTGGCGCGGATGCGCGCCGCGGCGCCCGCGTCCAGCTGCGTGTTGCCGATGTTCACGGCGCGTACGCGCACCTCGTTGTCGCCCGTCCACTCGGCCTCGGCGCCCAGCACCCGCAGCAGGTCCATCAGGGTAAGCACGTCCTTGATGCGCGGAACGTTCTCCAGGATGACCTCCTCGTCGGTGAGGAGGGTGGCCGCCAGCATGGGCAGCGCCGCGTTCTTGTTGCCGTTGGGCCGAACGGTTCCCTGCAGGCGCTTGCCGCCGTGGACGATGAACTTGGGCACTCGCGTCTCCGAGAGATCGAGATTTCAGAAAAAAACGCTTCCGGCCTTCCCCGGTGGAAGGCCGTCGGCGTCCAGGATGGCGATCAGGACGCGCACAGGCGCAAGGATCGTGCGCGTCGTGGCACGTAGCAGGCACGTCACAGGCGCCCTCCGCGGACGTCCGTGGAGGACCCGAATCCGCCCCCGCCGTTGCTTGACCCGCCCCTGCGCGCGGCGTACAATTGCCGGGACCGCCGCCCCTTTTCCGCACCGTACGCGAGGCCGCCCGTGCACCTGCTGATCGCCGTGGTGAACCAGGAAGAAAAGCTGGAAGAGGTGCTGTCCGGGTTCATGGAGATCGGCGTCACGGGCGCCACCGTCATCAGCAGCGAGGGGATGGGCCGCCTGCTTTCGTCGGAGGTGCCCATCTTCGCGGGGTTGGAGGCGTTCGCCGACCGCACGCGCCCGCGCAACCAGACGCTGTTCAGCGTCATCGAGGATGACGACAAGGTGGATCGCGCCCTGCGCCTGCTGCAGGAGGTGTGCGGCAGCTTCGACGAGCCGGCACGCGGCATCGCCTTTACCGTTCCGGTCACCCGCGTGGTGGGCCTGAAGCCGGAACTCTCGGGCGGATGACGGCGTTCGGCGGAACGCTGCGGCTGCGCATCGAGCAGTTCGCCCCCGCGCTGGCGGATCCCGGCACCAACCTGGGCCGCATCGCCCGGGCGCAGGCGGACGCGGCGGCGGACGGCGTGCACCTGGTGGTGACCCCCGAGCTGTCGGTAACCGGGTACGACGTGCGCGATGCGGTGCACTCCCTGGCCGTGGTGGAGTCGCCGCATCCCTTCCCCGCCCTGGCCGATGGCCCCGACGTGGTGGTGGGGGCCATCGAGCGGGACGCGGCGTTCGTTCCGTACAACGGAATGCTGCACCTGCGCGGCGGCACCGTGCTGCACCGGCATCGCAAGGTGTACCTGCCCACGTACGGCATGTTCGACGAGGCCCGCTGGTTCGGCGCGGGGCAGCACGTCCGCGCGTACGACGCGGGTGGCGGATGGCGGGTGGGGCTGCTGGTGTGCGAAGACCTGTGGCACCCGGGGCTGGCCTGGCTGCTGGCGACGCATGGCGCCAACCTCCTCGTGGTCCAGTCCGCCGCGGCCGGCCGCGGCTCGTGGGACGGCGGCGTCAACGGCGGGCGCTTCGCCAGCTGGGATGCGTGGGAGCACCTGGCGCGCGCCGCGGCCATCGCGTACGGCGTCTACGTGGTCCTCGCCAACCGCGTCGGGGTGGAGGGTCCCCTCTGCTTCGCGGGGGGATCGATGATCGTGGGTCCGGACGGTGCGGTGATCGCCCGGGCGGACGACCTGGCCGAAGACCGCATCACGGTCGACCTCACGATCGACGCCGTCGCCGCCGCGCGCCGCCCATACGCCCACGCCCGCGACGACGATCCGCACCTGATGGCGCGCGAGCTGGCCCGCGTCCTCGCCGACCGATGAGCGAGGCACGCTGGATCCGGGTCGCGGAGATCGTCGGCGCGGTGGCCCGGCAGGCGCTGGCGGACCGCGGATTGTCGCGCATCGCCCTGCTGGACGACGGGAGCGAGCAGGCGGATCTCGCGGCGCGCCTGCTGGCTCATGGGCTGGGAGAGGCGGCCGTGGTGCGCGTCACCGTCACGGCCGCGGAGGTGGAACCGCTCTTGCCTGCCTGGCCCGGCGTTCCGCGCGATCGGGTGGACGACGAACTTCGCCGCATGCGCGCACGGCTGACGGACGCGCTGCCCGCGCATCCCGCCAGCAAGACCGAGCTGATGATGGGCGGCCCGCTGCCTCCCGAGCCGCTGCTGCCGCTGGGCGACCTGTGGGCGGCGGACGTGCTGGCGCTGGGCGCCGCCTGGTCCGCCTCCGCCGAGCTGCGGTCGATGGCGGATGAGGCCGGCGGCATCGAGACGCTGGACGCGGCGCTGCGCCGGCTGGTGGACCGCCGCGATTCGCTGGGCTGGGATCAAGCGCTGCCCCCGGCCGTACGCGAGCGGGTGCGCCTTGCGATCCGTGGCGGCGCGGCGTGGCGGCGCGACCCGTTCCTCGTGCCCAAGCTGGGAAGCCGCACCCTCGGCACCGACCTTTTCGAATGATGCCCGTGATCCAGCCCCCGCTTCTCGCCATCCAAGCCAGCGGCTTCGAGCGCGTGGTCGACGTGATGGCCGACGTGGCCACCATCGTCATCGCCCTCGCCATCATCGTCGTGGGTTTCGCGGTGATCGCGGTGGCGCTCAAGGTGCGCGGGATGGCCAAACGCTTTCGCGGCGACCTGGCCCCCGTCCGCAAGCACCTGGAAGCCGCCGCGGCCAACGTGGAATACGTGAGCCTGGCCGTGCGGCAGGACGTGGAGGCCGTCAGCAAGACAGTGAAGAGCACCAGCGACCGGGTGCAGCACGCGGCCGACGCGGCGGCCAAGCGGCTGGCGGAGCTGAACGCGCTGATGGACGTGGTGCAGGCCGAGGCGGAGGACATCTTCATCCGCACGGCCTCCGCGGTCCGGGGCGTGCAAGCGGGTGCGGGTGCGTTCGCGCGGATGCAGCGGCGCGACGGCGCGATGGACGACGACACGGTGGACGACGCCGCCCCGCGGGCGCGCCGGTGCACCATCCTCGACTGACCCGACGAGAAGCCACGATGGCCAGCAACGACACCAGCGACTTCCTTACCGCGTTCGCCATCGGCACGGCGCTGGGCGCGGGGGCCATTTTGCTGCTGCGCCCGGCGCGCCCCAACCCGCGCAAGCGGCTGGCGAAGCGCCTGAAGCCGCGGAGCGGGCGCAAGCTGGCCCGCCGCAGCCGCATCCGGTCCGTGCGGCTGGAGGGCGGCGACGTGGCCGCGGCGGGGCTGGGGGCCGCGGCGGGAATGGGGGCCGACGCGACGCAGGAGATGACGCGCGAGGTGATCGCCACCGGCCGCGAGCTGCTGGCCGAGTTCCGCGCCGAGGTGCAGCGCATCCTGGACGAGGCGCGAGAGGAGCTGCGGTCGATGGGGCTCGACGCGGGGCAGCCGCCCGCCCCGGCGGCCGGGGTGGACACCTGACCGTGCGCCGCCGGCTCGCGTGGGCCGCCTGCGCGGCCCTGGCCGCCATCGCGCTCTTCCCCGCCGCGGCGTGGGCCTGGGGCCCGGCCACGCACGTGTACCTGGGAAGCGCGCTGCTCGATTCCCTCCACTTGGTGCCGCAGGCCGTGCGCGTGCTGGTCGCCGCGTACCCGTACGACTTCCTGTACGGCTCACTGGCGGCCGACATCTCCCTCGCCAAGAAGTACGTTCCCGAGGGGCGCCACTGCCACCACTGGCACATCGGCGAGGAGATCCAGGCGAGCGCGCCCACGGACCGGCTGAAGGCCATGGGGCTGGGCTACCTGGCGCACTTGGCCGCCGACACCATCGCCCACAACTACTTCGTCCCGCGCCAGCTGCTGCTGACCTCGTCCACCAAGGGGCTGGGGCACGGCTACTGGGAAGCCCGGATGGACACGCACCTGCCGGAGCGCTACCGCACCCTGGCGCGGCACGTAGTGATGGAGCACGACCACAGCGAGGCCGACGCCCTGTTTGACCAGGTGCTGAGCGCCACGCTCTTCTCCTTCCGCACCAACCGCCGGCTGTTCCGCGGGATGATCCGCTTTCAGGACAACGACCGCTGGCAGACGGTGTTCGGGACGATGGTGGCCCGCTCGCGGTGGGATTTGACGGACGGGGCGGTGCACGGATACCTGGAGCGCTCGTTCGACTACGTGGTGGACTACCTCTCGCGCCGGGGCGAGGCCCTGTGCGCGTCGATGGACCCCATCGGCGAGCGCAACCTGACGCTGAGCAAGCAGGTGCGGCGGATGGCCATGCGCGACGGCGCGTGGGAAAACCCCGCGCTGCTGCGCGAGATGGCCGACAACTTCTTTCCGCTCCCCGATGCGCCGTTCGGGCACCTGCGCACCCTCCCCGACGGCTCACGGCACCGGCTGCAGCACCCCGCGCGTCAGGAAGCCTGACCTTCGCGCGTTGTCCCTGCGTGGCCGGCACCTTGCAGGCCCGTCCGCCCGACCAGGAACCCACGCATCCTCGGAGGAGCCGCATGATGATCACACGCCGGATCGCCGCCCCCGCGCTCGCCCTGTTGGTGACCCTCGGCGCGTCCGGGTGCGCCGGGCTCAGCCTGAGCAACGGCTGCGGGATGAACGCCATGGACCCGATGGCCGACGGGGCCAGCCGCCTGAACGTGTCCGCCACGCGCCACCAGCAGATCGGGCAGATGCAGGCGTACCAGAAAAAGGCCATGATCGCCAACACGCAGTTCAGCAACCAGATCCGCAAGCCGGGCCAGGTGACCGTGGCCCCGGCATCGCAGCGTTTCTGCTACTGATCGGCACGCTCCAGATGTGAAAGAGGCCGGCGGCTCCCTCGTGGAGCCGCCGGCCTTGCTCGTTGTGCGCGATCCTGATCTCTACCGCCGCATGCGCCGGACTTCTTCCAGCCCCGCCGGATCCCACCTGGGCCGCTCGGGGTCGTTGGCGATCTCCATCACCACGTAGAACACCATCCGGGCGATGCGCGCCGCCTTGTCGGTGTCGATCGTCTCCACCTCGTCCGAGGGCTGGTGGTAGTCCGGGTGCACGCCGCTGAAGAAGAAGATGGCCGGCACTTCCTTGCGGGCGAAGTGGAAGTGGTCGGAGCGGAAGAAGAAGCGCTCCTCGGGCCAGAGGTCGTCGGACAGGCGCAGCCGCAGGTCGGGGCGCGCGGCCCCTACACGGTCCGCCAGCGGGCCCAGGCTCGAGTACTTCTTGCCGATGACCACCACCATCCCGGGGTCGTTGCGGCCGATCATGTCGACGTTCACGTTCGCCACCGTCTGCGCCAGCGGCACCGTGGGGTGCTCCGCGTACCAGGCGGAGCCCAGCAGCCCCTTCTCCTCGCCGCTCACGTGCAGGAACACGATGCTGCGGCGCGGGCGCACGCCCATGCGCGCGAAAGCCTCGGCCACCTCCAGCAGCCCCGTGGTGCCGCTGGCGTCGTCGTCGGCCCCGTTGTAGATGCTGTCGCCGTTCACCGGGCGGCCCACGCCCACGTGGTCCATGTGGGCGGAGAGCACCACGTACTCGTTGCGCAGCGCGGGATCGCTTCCCGGCAGCACGGCGACCACGTTGGGCACCGGCACCCCGGCGGTGCCCGCCGCCGCGCCCCGGCCGCGGAAGGGCCACCACTGGTAGAAGGTGTCGTTCTCCCCGCCCGGCTGCAGCCCCCACAGCTTGTATTGGTTGACCAGGTACGAGGCCGCAATCTCCAGCTCGGGGCTCGGTGTGTTGCGCCCGCGCATGCGGTCCGACGCCAGGAACTCGATGCGGGCGTAGACGTCCTGCGGGGTGATGGTGGCCGCGGCTTGCTCCGCCGTGAGTCCGGAGGCCGAAAGCGGAATCGAGACCGGCGCCGGGGCCGGCGCGGACGCGGGGGGAGAAACGGGCGCCGCGCAGGCAGCAAGTGCCAGCGCGGCGGAAAGAACGGCGTACGTGGGTCGGGTCATGGGGCTCGCTCCGAATGGTTCACCGGAGCGAGCCGGACGGCCCGCCCCGCGTCACGGCTCCACGGAAGGACGCACGCGGGGTGAGCCTTCCGAAGAGCGCGACGAACTGCCTTCACTGCCGCCGGACCGCGGCTCCGGGCGCTCGGCGCGCGCCGGCGGCTCGGAGCGCTCGGCGCGCGCCGGCGGCTCGGAGCGCTCGACACGCGCCGGCGGCTCGCGGCGGGGCTCCGACTGCCGCTCCGGGGCCCGCTCGCGGCTGGGCTCCGTCCGCTCGCGCCGGGGCTCCTCCCGGCGGGGCGCCTCGCGCCGAGGCTCCGCACGGCCGTCCGTGGACGGGCGGCGCTGGAACGTGGGCCGGTCGCGCTCCGGCGCCACGGGCCGCCCCTGCTGGCGCGGCCTTTCCTGCTGTGGCTCGCGCTGCGCGGGCGCGGCGCCGCCCGGGGCGTCGTCATCGCCACGGCGGGGCGCGGCCACCCGCGGCTCCGGACGGCGGGCGCTGCCCTGGTCCCCGCGCTGTGCCTCACGTCCGCCCGTGGCTACCGGGCGGCTGTCGCGTCCCGACGCGGGGGGCGTGGAGGCCTGCCCGCCCGGCTGCGAGGTGCGGGGCCTCGGCTGGCGCCCCGACGCAACCGGCGGCGCGTAGCTGTCGGTGCGCTCCTTGTACCCGTGCATGGGCCGGGGCACGCGGCGCGCGCCGCCGTAGTAGCGGTCGTAGTACACGCGCCGGTTTCCGCGCCAGTACCGCGTATCATAATAGTACTGGTTGTAGCCCAGCAACGAGCGCACGCGGCCGCACGAATCGTAGTACGACGAGCGGCTGCCGTACCAGTCGCCGTAGCCGTCGTAGCAGGCGTACCGCGGGTGCGAATAGCGCCGGCCCACGTGGTAGGTGTAGTAGTCCACCGACTCGTATCCCTGCGCCCCCTCGGGAACGATGGCGCGCACCACTTCGTCCATGGCGTAGAACGGGTCTCCATACACGGAGCGGCTGTTGTCCCAGCGGGCCAGGCGCGGCGCGTACAGGTCGCGGATGCGCCACAGCTCCAGCGGCTCGTCGAGAGTCACGGCGAACACGTAGCCCATCCCCGGGCCGCCGCGCACGCGCAGGTAGTCCCACCCGCCGCGCGAGCTCACCCGCAGTGCACGCCCGCCGCGCACGTAGCCGTCGTCGTTGGACGACCGCGGGTACAGCACGTCGAGGTCGCCGTTGGTGTCGATGTGGAAGACGGCCAGGTAGCCATCGTGGTCCGGCCGCACCATCACGCGCATGCGGTCGTTTTCGCTATAGAAGTCGCGGTGGCCTTCCACCCACACGCGAACGCCGCCCTGCTGCAGCGACGCGGCGGCGACGGCGGGGGTGGGCATCAGCAGCGCCGGGGCGGCCTCGGCGGCCGCCGCCACGGGGGCGAGCACGGCGAGGGCAAGCCCCACCGAGGAAAGGATCGTCTTGATCATGAGTGGGTCTCCGGGTCCGAGCGGGGTTCCGCCCACACGGCGGGCAAGCGCCGTTCCGGGGGGACACACTCGGAAGATGCAAGGAATGGTGCGGGGAATCAACCACGTCGTCCCCTCGCCGTGCTCTCTGCCCGTCCCCGTGCGTGGACGGGCGTTCTCACGCAGGGGACGGTGAGGCGGCGCTCAGCCGTACCGGCCGATCCCCCGCGGCCCGTCCATCGATCAGAGGAAATCCCGGTGTTTCAGCCGGCGCCCTCGCCCGCCCCAGCACCGTTTTGGTGCGTCCCGAGTGGCGTCCGCACCGATCTTCACCACCACCGCGTCCGGGCGAAATTTCGCAAATCCATCCGCCGCAACGGCTTGGAACGACTGCCAGGACTGGCGCGCCTCGTGCCTTCTGGAGCGCCACACGGACCTCGTGAATATCCCTCGCGATCGCCTCCGCGCCATCCCCATGGCGAGGGGAACGCCGCCCGGTGCACCGCTTCGCAGTCCCCCACCGCCACACCCCGTGGCGGCGCTTTCCACCCCGGTTGGAGAACGCACATGAAGCTCCGCAACACCTCGCTGCTCCTTGGCATGGCCGCGCTGGCCGCCTGCTCGGACCAGGCGACCGAGCCCGTGGCGGCCCGCAATGCCCCCGTGCACTTTGCCGCCAATGGCCGCGGGATCGAGGGATCGTACATCGTGGTGCTCAAGGAAGGGTCCGATGCCCGCGCCGTCGCCGCCGTGGCCGGGGTGACCCCGCAGCACGTGTACTCCGCCGCGCTCACCGGCTTTTCCGCCGAGCTGAACGCCGGGCAGCTGAACGCGCTGCGCAGCCACCCCTCGGTGGACTTCGTGGAAGAGGACCAGGTGGCCACGCTTTCGACCACGCAGTCGGGCGCCACCTGGGGCATCGACCGCACCGACCAGCGTGCGCGTCCGCTCTCGGGCACCTACAATTACACCAACACGGCCTCCAACGTCCGGGCGTACATCATCGACACGGGCGTGCGCGCCACGCACGCCGAGTTCCGCAAGACCGACGGCACCACCCGCGCCCAGAACAACTACAACGCCACCGGCGACGGCAACGCCTCGGACTGCAACGGGCACGGAACGCACGTGGCCGGCACGGTGGGCGGCAAGACGTACGGCATCGCCAAGGCCGTGATGATCCGCGCCGTCAAGGTGTTCACCTGCTCGGGCGGCAGCGCCAACAGCACCATCATCGCCGGCATCGACTGGGTGACGGCCAACCACATCAAGCCGGCCGTGGCCAACCTGTCGCTGGGCGGCGGCGCCAGCCAGGCGACCGACGACGCGGTGAACCGCCTGTCGAACGCCGGCGTGTTCGTGGCCGTGGCGGCGGGCAACTCCAACGTGGATGCCTGCACCACCTCGCCGGCCCGCGCCAGCACCGTGACCACCGTGGCTTCGTCCACCAGCACCGACGCCAAGTCGTCGTTCAGCAACTGGGGGAGCTGCGTGGAGCTGTACGCGCCGGGGAGCAGCATCACCTCGGCCTGGTACCAGAGCGACACGCAGACCAACACCATCAGCGGCACCTCGATGGCCTCGCCGCACGTGGCGGGCGTGGGCGCGCTGTACAAGGGCACCTACGGCGACGCCGGGTACTCCACCATCCGCACCTGGCTGATCAACAACGCCACGACCAACGTGATCACCGGCAACGTCAGCGGCACGCCCAACCGGCTGCTGTTCAAGTCGACCCTGTAATCCACGGGTCGCGCCTGACGGAAGGGCCGCGGCTTGGCGCCGCGGCCCTTCCGTGCTTCCGGGGCCGCCGCCCGGTTGACGCCGCTCCGCCAAGGGCGGTAGCTTAGCGGTTTGTGCCGCGATCCGGCGCCGCGCAGGCGCTGGGCTTCTTTTCCCCGCCGGACGCCCCTGGGGCGCGCCGGCGCCGGGATTTTCGGCAACACGAAAGGCTGTGCCGCACCCCCTGCTCATCGACTCGGTCCAGACCGTCCCCGCGTTCCGCGAGCTGGCCGCCGGCCTGCCCCGCGCGGGCGAAACGGTGGTCGCGTCGGGACTGGCGGGGTCGGCGCCGCTGCTGCTGGTGGCCGGGCTTCACCGCGCGCGCCCCGAGCGCATGTGGCTGGTGGTGGGCGGCGGGCCCGAAGACGCCGAGATGGCCACCTCGGACCTGGAGGCGCTGCTGGGTGAGGCCTCCGTCTTCCTGTACCCGCAGCGCGAGTCGCTGCCGTACGAGGAGGGCGAGCCGCACCTGGAGATCGGCGGCACGCGGGTGGAGGCGCTGGAGGCGCTGCTCAGCGGACGGGCGCGGGTGATGGTGACCACCGCGCGGGCCATGCAGGAATTGTCGCCCGCGGTGGAGGGGCTTCGCGACCTGCGGCTGGAGGTGCGCGCGGGCGAGACGGTGAAGATCGGCGCGCTCTCGGCGCGGCTGGAGGAGATGGGCTTCGAGCGCGTGGCCACCGTCGAGGAAGTGGGGCAGTACGCGCTGCGGGGCGGCATCGTCGACGTCTTCGGCTTCGGCGCGCCCGAGCCGGCACGCATCGAGTTCCTGGGCGACGAGGTGGAGTCCATCCGCTTCTTCGACATCCTGTCGCAGCTGTCCGTTCGCGCGGTTCCCCACATCCAGCTGCTTCCGGTAGACCTGAAGCCCGCCGAAGCGCCGTCCGTCGAAGGCGCTCCCCGGCTCGCGGCGGAGGGCGAACGGCGGACGCTGCTGGACTACCTGCCCGAGGACACGCTGGTGGTGCACCTGCACGGCGGCGGCACCCGGCAGGAGCTGGAGCGCACGTGGACGGAGGTGGTGCGCCTTCACGAGTCAGAGGCGCGGCGCGGCACCCGGCCCGAGCAGCCCGAGCGGCTGTTCATGCCGCCGGCCGTGGCCGAGCGGCGGCTGGGCACCTTTCCGCAGCTGTTCGTGGAAGACGCGGGCACGCTCCCCGTGCAGCGCTTCGCCCGCTTCCGCGCGCTGCCGCCGCCCGCCATCGACCGCGACATGGGGCGGCTGGGCGAGGTGCTCAAGCAGGCGGCGGGCGCGGGCGACCGTACGCTGGTGCTGTGCGACAACCAGGGGCAGCTGGAGCGGCTGCAGGAGCTGCTGGACGAATTGAAGGTGGCGCGGTGGACGGAGCTGGCCATCGGCTCCATGTCGGGCGGGTTCGTGCTGGCCGACGCCGTCCCCGCGCTGCGGGTGCTGACGGACCACGAGATCTTCCGCCGCTCGCGCCGCATCCGCCGCCGCAGGCGCTTCCGGGGCGGGGCCGCGCTGGAAAGCGTGGCGGCGCTCAAGCCGGGCGACTACGTGGTGCACATGGACCACGGCGTGGGGCAGTTCCGGCGGATGGAGCGGGTTCGCCTGGGCGAGGAGGAGTTCGAGACGCTGGTCATCGAGTACTCGGGCGGCGAGCTGCTGCGCGTGCCGGTGCACCGGGTAGACCTGATCGAGCGCTGGGTGGCCGAGGACAACGAGGCCCCGCCCCCCAAGGTGCACCGGATCGGCGGCAAGGACTGGTCTCGGGCCAAGCAGAAGACGCGCAAGGCCATCCAGGAGATGACGGCCGAGCTGCTGGAATTGTACGCCGCCCGCCAGGCCGAGAAGGGGTTCGCCTTTGCCCCCGACACCCGCTGGCAGCGCGAGATGGAGTCGGCGTTCCTCTTCGAGGACACCCCCGACCAGCGCCAGGCCACCGAGGACGTCAAGCGCGACATGGAGTCGCCGCGCCCGATGGACCGCCTGATCTGCGGCGACGTGGGCTACGGCAAGACGGAGATCGCCATCCGCGGCGCCTTCAAGGCCGTGCAGGAAGGGAAGCAGGTGGCGGTCCTCGTCCCGACGACCATCCTGGCCGAGCAGCACCTGCACACCTTCCGCGAGCGCCTGGCCGACTTTCCGGTGAAGATCGAGGCGCTGTCGCGCTTTCGCACCGCCAAGGAGCAGGCAAAGGTGCTGCAGCAGCTGGAGGCGGGCGAGGTCGACATCCTCGTCGGGACCCATCGCCTGCTTTCGCCCGACGTGAAGTTCCGCGACCTCGGGCTGATGGTGATCGACGAGGAGCAGCGCTTCGGGGTGAAGCACAAGGAGATGCTGAAGCACCTGCGCCGCAGCGTGGACGTGCTGACGCTCACCGCCACGCCCATCCCGCGCACCCTGCACTTTTCGCTGCTGGGGCTGCGCGACATGACGCTGATCCAGACGCCGCCGCGCGACCGGCAGCCGGTGATCACCCACGTGCTGCCGTGGACCGACGCCATCCTGGAAGACGCCATCCGGCGCGAACTGGACCGCGGAGGCCAGGTGTTCTTCGTCCACAACCGGGTGGAGACGATCGGCGCCGTCGCGCAGAAGGTGCAGGGGCTGGTGTCGGACGCGCGCATCGGGGTGGCGCACGGGCAGATGCGCGAGAAGGAGCTGGAGGAGGTGATGACCCGCTTCCTGGAGGGCGAGGCCGACGTGCTGGTGGCCACGGCCATCATCGAGGCGGGGCTCGACGTTCCCCGCGCGAACACGCTGATCGTCAACCGGGCGGACTACTTCGGCCTCAGCCAGCTGTACCAGATCCGCGGGCGGGTGGGCCGCAGCCACCACCGCGCGTACTGCTATCTCCTCGTCCCCGACGAGATCCAGGAAGACGCCGAGAAGCGGCTGCGGGTGCTGGAGCACTACACCGAGCTGGGAAGCGGCTACCGCATCGCGCTCAAGGACCTGGAGCTGCGCGGCGCTGGCAACATCCTGGGGCAGCAGCAGTCGGGGTTCGTCTCGGCCGTGGGGCTCGACACCTACCTGCGCCTGCTGGAAGACACCATCCGGCAGATGAAGGGCGGCGGCGCATCGGGCCCCGCCCCGCTGGCGGAGGTGTCGGTGGATGGCACGGCGCTGATCCCGGACAGCTACATCCCCGACGAAGCGCAGAAGCTCCACTTCTACCGGCGCCTGTCGCGCGAGGAGAAGCTGGAAGGGATCGACGCCCTGCGCCGCGAGCTGCGCGACCGCTACGGCCCGCTTCCCGACGAGGTGGAGACCATGCTGGGGACGGCGGCGCTGCGGCTGCTGGGGGGCGGGCTGCGCATCGAGCGCATCCTGGTTCGCCCGTGGGACGTGCGCATCAACTTCCGGCAGGGGATGGTGCCGCGGATGGCGTCGCTCCAGCGGAGCCTGCAGGCCTGGCAGTTCGCCGTGGAGGTGCGCCGGGCCCTGCCGCTGTCGCTGACGCTGACGCGCCACGGCACCGAGCCCATCATGGGCACGCTGGTCTCCGCCCTGCGCGACCTGGCCGCCGACCCCGCGCTGGCGGCGTGACGGGAAAGTGCGTGAGTGCGGAAGTGAAGTGCGACGGTGCGGAAGCGTGGAGTGCGGGACGAAATCGGGGTACGGGGGTATGGATCGGGCGAAGCGCGGAGCCGAAGGGTTCCGCCCGTCGCGCTTCCGTGCTTTCGCACTCCCGCACGAACGCACTTACGCACTGATTTTACCCTCAACCCGGTCCGGAGAAGATTGATGAAGCTGTCTCGTTGGGCGCTCGTGGCCGCTCCGCTCGCCGTAGCGGCGTGCGGCATCGGCGGTGCCATGAAGTCCGAAGCCGACGTGGTGGCCAAGGCCGCCGGCAAGGAGCTGCGCGTGGAAGACGCGGCGCAGATCCTGGCGGCCAACCCCCAGATTCCCACCGACCCGATGGTGGTTCGCCAGCTGGCGGACCTGTGGGTGGACTACACCCTGCTGGCCACCGCGGCCGCCGAGGACACCAGCCTTTCGGTGCTGGACCTGGACGACTTCGTGAAGGAGGAGCAGGAGGAGCAGGTGGTGTACCGCTACCTGGAAGCCCAGGTGAAGCCCGACACCTCCTTTACCGACGCCGAGCTGGAACAGCTGTGGAACAGCGAAGGGCCCGGGGTGGAGGTGCGCGCGCGCCACATCCTGCTGAAGCCCGCCGCCGAGGCCACGCCCGCCCAGCGCGAGCAGCTGCGGGCGCGCGCCGAGGCCATCCGCGTGCGCGCGGCCGGGGGCGAGGACTTCGCCGCGCTGGCCCGTGAAACGACGGAAGAGCCGGGCGGCAAGGAGCGCGGCGGCGACCTGGACTGGTTCGGCCGCGGGCGCATGGTGCCGCAGTTCGAAGAGGCCGCCTTCAAGCTGCAGGCCGGCCAGGTGAGCCCGGTGGTGGAAACGCCGTTCGGCTACCACGTGATCAAGGTCGAGGACCGCAAGCAGCAGCCCATCGGCGAGAACCGCGAAGGCTGGCGCCAGCACCTGAAGGGCACCGCGCAGCAGCGCGCGCTCACCACGTACATCGACTCGCTGCGCAAGACCGCCAAGGTGGTGGTGCAGACCGGGGCCGAGGAGAGCGTCCGCGAGCTGGCGGGCCAGGAAAACCTGAACCTCCGCGGCCGCGCCGCCAGCCGCCAGCTGGTGTCGTACCAGGGCGGCGAGGTGACCGCCGCCGAGATCGCCGAGACCATGCAGGGCGTGCCGGGCGGCGGGCGCGACCAGATGAAGACCGCTCCCGCCGAGCAGGTCAAGCAGTTCCTGGAAACGGAGGCCCTCAAGGAGTTCCTGGCCGCCGAGGCGCGCCAGAAGAACTTCCGCCTGTCGCCCGCTGCCGCCGACTCCATCCGCACCGGGGCCCGCGAAGCCATCCGCGAGATCCTGCGGGTGTCGGGACTGGCCAACCGCCGCTTTCCCAAGGGCAAGGCCGGCAACGGCGCCATCCAGGAGGCCGTCCGCAACCTGATGGAGCAGGCCGTTGCCGGGCAGCGCCAGCTTCCGCCGCTGAACAAGCTGGGCTACGCGCTTCGCAACGCGTACGGCGCCGACATCAACAGCGAGAGCTTCCAGAAGGTGGCCGACCGCATGAAGGCCATCCGCGCCTCGCAGCCGGCACCGCAGCAGCAGCCGGGCTTCCCCGGCGGCATGCCCCCGGGCGCCGAGGGCATGCCGGGCCAGCCGGGCCAGCCGCAGCCCGGCCAGGCCCCTCAGCCGGGCCAGCCGCAGCCGGGACAGGCCCCTCAGCCGCAGCCGCAGCCGCAGGCTCCGCAGCCGCAGGGCGGGCAGGCGCCCGCCACGCAGCCCGCGCCGGGACAGAAGCAGTAGCCGTCCGCCACACGCGGGGAACCGGCGGCGCGCCCACCCGGGCGCGCCGTCCGGGAACCTGAAGCGGGTCAACAGGATATAATCCGTGCGGCCGGGGCGTTTCCGCTTCCGGCCGCGCGCTGCTGCCGGGGCCCCCGGCACGTCATCCGTTCGTCTGGACCTCGAATTCCCATGCGCATTCGCTTTGCCCTGCTCGCGACGTTCCTGGCCGCCGCGCCCGCACTGGCGCAGGTGGCGCCCGCAGCCCCGCAGCCCGGCGAAGAGCTGGTGGACGGCGTGATCGCGGTGGTGGGCGACACCGTCCTCCTTCGCTCCGACATCCTGCTGGCCGTCGAGGCCGTGCGGGCCGCGGGGCAGACCGTGCCCTCGGAGCCGGCCGCCTACGCCCAGTTCGTCCGCCAGCTCGTGGAAGAGCGGGTGAACGACCTGCTGGTGCTGGAAGCCGCGCGCCAGTCGGGAGAGGCGGTGAGCGACGCCGAGGTGGCGCAGACGGTGGACCAGCAGATCGCCGAGATCACCGAGCGCTTCGGCTCCGCGGCGGCGTTCCAGCAGGCGCTGGCCGAGTCGGGCCGCACGCCGGAGACGTACCGCGCCGAGCTCTCGGCCCAGTTCCGCGACCAGACCATCGTGCAGCGGTACCTGCGCAAGCGCATCCAGGAGATGGCGCCCGCGCCGGTGTCCGAGGCCGAGGTGGCCGCGTTCTTCGAGCAGAACCGCGAGCGGTTCGGCACGCGGCCGGCGGCGGTGAGCTTTCAGCAGGTGATCGTGCGTCCCCTGCCCTCCGACTCGGCCCGCGCGGCGGCGCTGGCCACGGTGGCGCAGGTGCAGAAGGAGCTGGCCGAGGGCACCGACTTCGAGGTGCTGGCGCGCCGCTACTCGGCGGACGGAAGCTCCACCCGCGGCGGCGACCTGGGGTGGTTCCGCCAGGGGCAGATGGTGCGCGAGTTCAACGACGCCGTCTTCAACATGCGCCCGGGCCAGACGGTGGGCCCCGTGGAAACCGAGTTCGGCTTCCACATCATCCGCCTGGACAAGGTGCGCGGCCCCGAGCGGCAGGCGCGCCACATCCTCATCCGCCCGAACATCGTGCAGGCCGACGTCGATCGCGCCCGCGTGCGCGCCGACAGCGTGGCCGAGGCGGTCCGTGCCGGCGCCGACATGGCGGTGCTGGGCGCCCGCTACCGCACCCCCGACGAGGCGCGCTTTCAGCGTGAGGTGCCGCTGGACCGCCTTCCGCCGGGGTACGCGACGTCGCTGGAGGGCGCGCAGGCAGGGACGGTGGTGGGCCCCGTGCGCATCGACGTGGGCACCAACGCGGCCTTTGCCGTGGTGCGCGTCACCGGCCGGCAGACGCAGGGCGAGTACACCGTGGCCGACCAGCGCGAGCGGATCCGGGGGATGCTGCAGGAGCAGCGGATGAGCGAGCGCGTGATCCAGGAGCTGCGCCGCGACATGCACGTGGCCGTCCGCAACCCGTGAGCACGGCCGAGCCGCTGCGGGTGGACGTTCTGCTGCACCGGCTCTGCCTGACGAAGAGCCGCAGCGAAGCCAAGGCGGCGTGCGAGATGGGTGCGGTTTCGCTGGACGGCCGGCGCGCCCGCCCCGCCGACGCGGTCACCGCGGGAAAGCGCATCTCCATCCGCTACCCCGCGCGGCTGCTGGAGGTGGAGCTGCTGGAGTTGCCGGGGAAGAACGTCTCCAAGAAGGCCGCGCGCGACCTGTACCGCGTGCTGCAGGACGAAAAGGTGCGGGACGAGCCGTTCTGAACGACGGTCACTGCGGTAACAACGGTCACTACGGTCTACAGGCAGTGGAATGAATCGTCCCCGCATTGCGATCAGCCTTGGCGATCCCCGCGGGATCGGGCCCGAGGTGACGGCGGGTGCACTGGCCGACCCGGAGATCTCCGGGCTCGGCCAGTTCGTGCTCGTGGGCCCCTCGTCCCTCCTGCGCTCCGCGGAGGACGTGAGCGTCGGCGAGTGGCGGGCGGAGGACGGGGCCGCGGCGGCGGGGCGGATCGCGGGGGCGGCCATCGAGCGCGGGACGCGGATGGCGCTGGCGGGCGAGGTGGATGCGCTGGTGACGGCGCCCATCGAAAAGAACGCCTTCCGGGCCGGGGGATGGCACTTTCCCGGGCACACCGAGATGCTGCGCGACCTGGCCGGCGTGCCCGACGTGGTGATGATGATGGCCGCGGAGCGGACCGCGCTGGGCGGCGCCCTGCGGGTGATCCTGGCCACGACGCACCTGGCCCTGCGTGACGTCCCCGCCGCCCTCTCTGCGGACCTGCTCGTGCGCCAGGCGACGCTGACCCACGCGGCGCTCCGCGAGCAGTGGGGGATCCCGTCTCCCCGCGTCGCGCTCTGCGCCGTGAATCCCCACGCCTCCGACGGCGGGCTGTTCGGCGACGAGGAAGAGCGGATCGTGGCGCCCGCGTTGGCGCGGCTGCGCGAGGCGGGGGTGGACGCGTTTGGTCCCGTCCCCGCCGATACGGTCTTCACGCGTGCGGTGCGCGGCGAGTTCGACGCGGTGGTGGCGCCCTACCACGACGTGGGGATGGCGGCGTTCAAGACGGCCGCGTTCGGCGCGGGGGTCAACGTGACGCTGGGGCTTCCCTTTCCCCGCACCTCGCCGGACCACGGCACCGCGCTGGACATCGCTGGCCGCGGCATCGCCGACCCCTCGTCCATGAAGGAAGCCATCCTCCTGGCCGTCCGCCTGGCGTCGCACCGGCGCCGTTCGCTTTGACAGGCCGGGGAGCGCGGACTAAATTCTGTGCTCACCCGCGCTTGCACGGTTCTCCCCCGCGGAAGTTTCTCGCGTGATCAGGCTAACATCGGTCTACAAGGAATACCCGCGCTCCGGCACGGCCCTCCGCGACGTTACGCTGAACGTCAACAAGGGCGAGCTGGTGTTCCTGACGGGTCACTCCGGCGCTGGCAAGAGCACAGTGCTGCGCCTCGTGCAGATGGCCGAAACGCCCTCCGCCGGAGAGGTACGCGTGTCGGGCTTTTCGTCGCGCCTCATCCGCCGGCGCGAGATTCCCCAGCTGCGCCGCAAGCTGGGCGTGGTCTTCCAGGACTTTCGCCTGCTGCGCGACCGCACCGCCGAGGAGAACGTGGCCTTTGCGCTGGAGGTGACGGGGACCAAGCGCGCCCTGATCGCCCCCCGCGTCAATCGGCTGCTCACCCAGGTGGGCCTCAGCCACAAGGCGCAGGCGTTTCCCGACGAGCTGTCGGGCGGCGAACGGCAGCGCGTGGCCGTGGCCCGCGCGCTCGCCAACGAGCCGCTGGTGCTGCTGGCCGACGAGCCCACCGGCAACCTGGACGAGTGGGCGGCCAAGGGCGTGTTCGAGCTGTTCCGCGAGATCAACTCCATGGGGATGACCATCCTGATGGCCACCCACGACCTGGACCTGGTGCGCGCGCACCCCGAGTACCGCGTGGTGGAGCTGGCGCAGGGCGCCATCGTCTACGACTCGGCCGCCGCGTCGGTCGAGGCGGGAAGGGCCTGACCCCATGCCCTACGCCCTTCGCGAGGCGCTCGCCGCCTTCCGCCGCACTCCGCTGCTCACCGGCCTCTCCGTCGTCGCCATCGCCTTCGCGCTGTTCGTCATCGGCCTGTTCGGGCTGACGGCGTTCAACATCCGCCGCGCCATCGAGCGGGTGGAGGAAAAGGTGGAGATCGTCGCGTACCTGACCGACGCTACGACCGCCGGGCAGCTGGACCTGGCCCAGCAGGAGCTGCGGAAGCTTCCCGAGGTGGAACGCGTGACGTACGTCACACGCACCGAAGCGCTGGCCACGGCCATGGCCGAGATGGAAGAGTTCAAGGACGTGTTCAGCGACCTGGAGCAGAACCCGCTTCCCGCGTCGCTGGAGGTGCGGATGAAGCCCGGCAACCGCGGCCCCGAGCAGGTGGAGCGCGTGGCGAAGCGCATCCAGGCGTACCCGTTCGTCGAGGACGTGCGCTACGGGCGCGACTGGCTGAACCAGATCTTCACCCTGCGCCGCATCGCCGCCGGCGTGGCGATGGTCATTGGCGGGGCCTTCGCCGTGGTGGCGGCCATCGTCATCGCCACGGCCGTGCGCATCACCGTCTTCGCCCGCCGCGAGGAGATCGGAATCATGCGGCTGGTGGGGGCCACGGACGGCTTCGTCCAGCGCCCGTTCCTGCTGGAGGGCATCATCTCCGGCCTCCTCGGCGGACTGCTGGCGGCGGGACTCACCTACGCCACCTTCCGCCTGCTTTCCGACACCATGTTCCGGGTGGAGTGGGTGCCGCTGGAGTGGGTCGCCGCCGTGGTGATCGTGGGCACGATGTTCGGGCTGCTTTCCAGCCTGGTGGCCGTACGCCGCCACCTGTCGCAGGTCTGATATGAGCCGCCTGCGCGCTGGAGTGCTCGCGTTGATCCTGGCCGCCGCCGCGCTGCCCTGGGTGGCGGGCGCGCAGGATTCGGGGCGGCAGATCAGCGAAAGCCAGCGGCGACTGCAGGAGATCCGCGCGGAGCGGCAGCGGCTGCGGCGCGAGCTGCAGGGGATCCAGGGGCGCGTGGGAAGCGTGTCGGCCGAAATCCGCATCATCCAGCAGCAGCAGCAGATGTCCGCGGCGCTGCTGCGGGAGATCAGCACGCAGCTGGGGCAGACGGAGCGGCAGATCGACAGCACGACGGCCGAGATGATCCTTACGCAGGCCGAGTTGGCGAACAAGAAGGACATGCTCAACCGCCGGCTGCGCGAGATCTACAAGCGCGGCCCGCTCCAGTCTGCCCAGGTGCTGCTTTCGGCTCACTCGTTCGGCGACCTGCTGAACCGCTACAAGTACCTTCACCTCGTTGCGCGCCGCGACCGGCAGCTGGTGGACGAGGTGGGCGACTTGGCGCGCGAGCTGGAACTGCGCGAGGTGGAACTGCGCCGGTCGCTCGCCGACATGCAGT
This sequence comes from Longimicrobium sp., assembly GCF_036388275.1. NCBI lineage: Bacteria > Pseudomonadati > Gemmatimonadota > Longimicrobiia > Longimicrobiales > Longimicrobiaceae > Longimicrobium > Longimicrobium sp. The sequence goes on along the minus strand of NZ_DASVSF010000102.1, from coordinate 16,666 downwards.
ATCTGCACAACGCACGCGAGCAGGAGAACGCCGCGCTCACCAACATGCGCGCGGACCGCACGCAGACGCTCACCTCGCTGCGGACCACGCAGCGCCGCGCCACATCGCGCCTGGAAACGCTGGCCCGCGACGAGCGCCGCATGACGGGGCTGATCGCCGAGCTGGAGCGCCGCCGCCGCGAGGGGGAGCGCCGGGCGGCGGCCGCCGCCGCAACGCGCCCGGCGGGCTCCGCCGCGCCCAGCCGGCCGGCGGCGTCCAGCATGACGACGGCGGACCTGGGGAACCTGGACTGGCCGGTGAGCGGGCAGGTGGTGTACAGCTTCGGCCGCTCGCGGCAGTCCAACGGCACCACCATCCGCTACAACGGCATCGGCATCGGCGCGGCGCCGGGGACGGCGGTGCGCGCCATCGAGGGCGGCACCGTGGAGATGGCGGCGCCCTTCGAGGGCTACGGCCCCACCGTGGTCGTCAGCCACGGCGGCGGCTACTACTCGCTGTACCTGTACCTGCGCGAGGTGATGGTGCGTCCCGGCGCGCAGATCACCAAGGGGCAGACGGTGGGCACCGTGGGCGGCGAGGGAACGCCGGAGGGGGCGCACGTGGAGTTCCAGATCCGCGAGCCGGGCGGCTCCGCGGTGGACCCGCTCACCTGGCTGCGCCGCCGCCGCTAGCCCGCCGCCATGCCTCTTCCGCCGGTGTACGGACACGTCCGCGCGCGCGCCATGCTGGCGTCCGCCGCGCGCGCGGGCAACCTGTCGCAGTCGCTCCTGGTGCACGGCCCCGCGGGGATCGGCAAGGAGCGGATGGCGATGTGGCTGGCCCAGGTGGTGGTCTGCGAGCAGCGGCGAGCGGACGGCGCACCCTGCGGCGAGTGCCGCGACTGCCGGATGATCGACCGGCTGGAGCACCCAGACGTCCACTGGTTCTTTCCCCTTCCCCGCCCCGACGCGGCCACCCCCGAAAAGCTGCGCGACAAGCTCGAGGAGGCGCGCGGCGTTGAGCTCGTCGCCCGGCGCGAGAACCCGCAGCACGTTCCCCAGTACGAAAAGGCGCCCGCGTACTTCATGGGCACCATCCAGAACCTTCAGCGGCTGGCCGGGATGAAGCCCGCCGTGGGCCGGCGAAAAGTGTTCGTCGTCGGCGACGCGGAGGCGATGGTGCCGCAGGAGTCCAGCCCCGAGGCCGCCAACGCCTTCCTGAAGCTGCTGGAGGAGCCCCCGGCCGACACCACGCTCGTCCTCACCTCGTCCAACCCCGGCGCCCTGCTGGCGACCATCCGCTCGCGGGTGCTTCCCATCCGCCTGCTGCGCCTTTCGGTAGACGAGGTGGCGGCGTACCTGGCGCGCGAGGTGAAGATGCCCGAGGCCGAGGCGCGGGCGCTGGCGGTCAGCAGCGAGGGCGCCATCGGGCGCGCGCTGCGGATGCTGCCCTCCGGCGGCGGGGCGGGAAGCTACCAGAAGCTGAGGGAGACCGGCCGCGAGCTGCTCGCCGCCGCATTGGCTGACAGCGACGCCGCGCGGTTCGCGGCGGCGAACGCCGTCGCCCCGGCAGGGGCCCGCGGCGACTTCACGGCTGGGCTGGAGGCGCTGGCGCTCTGGCTGCGCGACCTGATGGCCATCGCGGCGGGGGCGGGCGACGCGCTGGCGTACGCGAGCGGCGGCGACGAGGCGCTGCTGCGCAAGTGGGCGGCGCGCCCTGGGCTGCATGCAGGGGGCGTGGCCTCAGCCATCCTGAAGGTGCAGGAGGCGCAGGATCTCGCGTCGGGCAACGTCAACCCGCAACTGATCCTGGCCGACCTGCTCCGTGGGTTGCGGAACGAGTTGACGGGGGCGGGGCCGGCTCGCTGAGGCACGGCCAGACTCCCCACGGGCGAATAAATTCGCTGCAACAACCACACGAAGTCCGCCTTCGCGGACTGGCTTGCGGCGGGGAGTCCTTGGCTGCGGCGCGCGACCATATCTTGGCGGGCAGCCGCGACTTGCTGCCCTGCACCATGCGACAAAGGCCTGTCATGGCAGCGGCGAGATGCCGGCGAGGGGCGCGCGACCAACGCCCTGTCGTGGCAGCAGCGGTACTTCGGCCTGCTCGCCCCGCCTCACGGCCCTGTCATCCTGAGGCCCAGGCGCACCAAACGATCACGTAGCACACCCCTCGCGGGCCGAAGGATCTAACCGCGGAGTGCTTCCCAACGTGGGCGCGGCAGCGGTCACCGATGCAAAGGCCTCGCTTCCCTCGGCCGTGCAGCCTTCCCGGTTCCGAGCACACCGCGCCCTGCTCAACTCACCGCCGAACGATTTTTTACTACCATAAACTGCGATCAGGCCGAGAATGATGATTTTTTGCAACCTAAGCGGCGCTTATGTATAACTTTTAGCAAAATATCTGATCTCATTGCAGCGACAGGGCCGCGCTTCCCTCCCTGCGCCGTCATGCGTATCCCTCGAGCGGCTCCATTCCCCCCTCCCTGAATGCCTGAATCCAACCACACCCGCCTGCTGCGCTGGGGATACAACTTCTTTCCGGCGTACCGCGGCACAGGGGCGCGCATCGAGTACATCGCCAGCGACTTTCGCGAGATCCGCATCCGCCTGCCCCTGAGCTGGCGCACCCGCAACTACGTGGGCACCATCTTCGGCGGCAGCATGTACGGCGCGGTGGACCCCGTCTACATGCTGATGCTGATCAAGAACCTGGGCCCCGCCTACGCCGTGTGGGACAAGGCGGCGTCCATCCGCTTCCGCCGCCCCGGCCGCGACACCTTGTACGCCCGCTTCACGCTGGACGGATCCGAGTTGGACGCCATCCGCGAAGCGCTAGCCACCACGCCCACCATCGATCGCACCTACCTCGTGGATCTGGTTGACCGTGCGGGCGAGGTGCACGCCACGATCGAGAAGGTGATCCACATCCGCCGCAAGGACGCGCCGCGCGGCTGACCGCGGGCGGCTCGGCGGCACGGATGGTGCCCGACCCGGTCTGCATGAGGATTCGACTGGTACTCCTGGCTTCCCTGGCCGCGTGCGGCGGCGACGAGGGCGCGACGGTGGCGGGAAACTTCGCCCCGGGCGCCGCCTCGCCCACGTCCGTGTGGGTGGTGGAGGCGGAGCGCAGCGCGGGCGCCGACACGGCGGGCTTCTCCATCGCCGAGCTGGTGCCCGGCCCGGCGAGCATGCGGCTGATGCGCGGCGGCGACACGGCCGGGGTGCTGAACGTGGGCAGCCTGCCGTCGGGATCGAAGCTGACGCTGCACGGCCTTCGCGTGGACGAGGCGTCGGGGCTGGCCTTTCCGCGTTCCATCGAGCTGGACGGCGCCGATGCGGTAGTGGTGAACGGCATCCGTATGGCCCCCGAGGGCCGGGTGCCGGAGAACGTGGACGCCGGTGGCGCCGTGCTCGGCTGGGCACCGGAGAGCGGCGCCATGCTGCTGCGCCCGGAGAACGCGTCCCTCCCCGACCTGCGGGTCATCGTCGGACCGGCGACGGAGCTGGTGGGAACGGACGGTGGCCAGGCCGCCGCTTCCTCGATCAATCCGGGCGACTCGGTGCAGGTGCAGGGCAGGTTCGAGAACGGCTACGTGCTGGCGAGCCGCATCACCATCCCCAGCCGCGTCGCCGCCACCGACCTCCCCGGCCTCGCGCCCTCCGACGGGGGTGCTGATGACGAGCCGGAGGACGAGGGGGAGTCGACCGCCTCTTCGTCCCCGCCCACGGGCGGCTCCGCGCCCCGCACGGTCGTCCGCACCACGCCCGCGGCACCAGCGCCCAGGCCCGTCATCCGCAGCGAGTCCCGGGGCCGCGACGAGAGCCGTGGACGAGACGACTCGCGGGGCCGGGACGATGGGCACGCCCGCGAGCATCGAAACGACGATCGCGGACGGGGGCGCGGCAACGGGAAGGGCAAGGGCAACGGAAAGGGCTGATCGCGCGGAAACGCCGATCAGCCCTGATTCCTTTCCACCGTAGTTACCGTCCCGACCGTAGTTACCGTCCCGACCGCAGTTACCTGCTGTTCTCCTCGTTCCTGGTCAGCAGCTGCTCGCTGACCACGTACCACTTCCCGTCGTCCTCGTCGCGCTTGAAGATGTACTCCTGCATCCCCCGCCCGCGGCGCGTCTGCCCCTCCCCGCCAAAGACCCACTCCTTGTCCATCAGCACGCGCGCGCGGTCCGGCTCCAGGAACTGCACGTTGATGGAATGTGCCGTGATGGCGCGGGTTTCGTAGCGCTTGGCATCGCGGACGCGGTCGCGGTACACGCCCGACCGGGGAAGGCGCCGCGAGTTGTAGTAGTCCACGCGGCTTCCGTAATACCGCACGTGCTCGCGAACCTCCCCGTCCACCCACGCCTGGTTGAGTGCGCGGACGTTCTGCTCGATCTCCACCTTCGCGCGCGTCAGCACGTCCGTGTCGCTGGCGGGCGTGCCTGGAGCCGTGCCTGCGGGCGTGCCCGGCGCGCCGCCGGCCGGCTGCGGAGGCGGCGCCTCGGCGACGGCGCGTGCGCCCACCGCGCCCTGCAGCTTAAGGAACTCGCCATCCAGTGCGGCGAGCTGGCCTGAGTCCGGCGCCACGGCGGACACGGCCGGCGCATCCGACCCGCCCCGGCGCGACGCCCATACGGCGACGGCCAGCAGCAGGAGCAGCGGCACGATCCACATCACCGGCGTGCCCGGCACGGCGAACTTCCGCGCCGGCCGGCTGGCGGGCACCGCGGCAGGCTCCAGTCCATCCGCCGCGTGGGCGACGGGAGGCGCGGCCACGGACGGCGCGATCACCGGCACCCCCGCCGCGCCGCTCACCACCGCGGTGGAGTCCGTCTCCGGCACGAGGACGGGCGCGTCCTCGGCGATCAGGACAGGCGCGTCCTCGGCCACAGCCACGACGAGGGGCGCCGATCCCGGGTGATAGGCGGTCCCGTCATCCGACTGCGCGGCGGCAAGGGCCTCTATGAACGCTGCGGCGTCGGGCTGGCGCTCCTCCGGGTTCAGCCGCAGCGCCGTCTGGATGACGTCGCAGAGCGCGGGAGACACGGCCGTCCACGCCGGCGTGCGCGGAAGCGGCACATCTTCGCCCGCCCGGACGCGGGTGCGTTCGTGCTCGTTGTACGGGCGCTGTCCGGCCAGCAGCTCGTAGCCGATCAGCCCCAGCTGGTACACGTCGGAGGTGGCCGTGAGCTGCGTGGTGCCGACGATCTGCTCCGGCGAGGCGTACGCGGGCGAGTGCGGAAGGTGGCCGATGGTGGTCAGCGCGTGCTCCGGGTCGTCGCCCAGCGGCTTGGCGATCCCGAAGTCCAGGATGCGCACCGCCTCGATCTCGTCCGTGCCCGCCAGGAAGATGTTGGCCGGCTTCACGTCGCGGTGGATGATCCCCGCCCGGTGCCCCGCCGCGATGCCGCGCGCGGCGTCCATCAGGATGCGAAGGGCCTCCGGCTGGGGGAGCACGGGGTTCCGGCGCAGCTCCTCCTTGAGGTCGCGGCCGGTCAGCAACTCCATGATGATGAAGTCCAGCTCCAGCTCCGGGTCCGTCCCGTAGTCGAAGATGCCGACCACGTTGGGATGCTGGATGCGGGCGGCGGACGCGGCCTCGCGGCGGAAGCGCTCCCGCAGGTTGGGAAGCACCATGTCCGGCGATTGAGCCAGCGAAACGATCTTTACCGCCACCTCGCGGCCCAGCGTGGTGTCGAGCCCGCGGAACACCAGGCTCATCCCGCCGCGGCCGATGGGCTCCAGCACCTCGTAACGCCCGGCCAGCAGCCGGCCGACCATTAGCCGTTCGAATCCCGGCCTCATCCGGCGGCTCCCTTGGATGCGGGGTGCAACGTCTGGCGATCAGGCATCACGTTCTGAATTCAGGGTGCATCGTCCATCGAACCGGGCCCAATCGCGCAATCGACATGCCCGGACCCTAAGCCCGTGCTGGGGCGACTGAAGTCGCGGCAACAAAGGCCCGAAGTCCGCCTTCGCGGACTGCATCCGCAGGCTCTCCGCAACAGGCGCAGTATCGCCCATCCGCATGTGCAGAAAGCCGGGCGGACAGCCCCGATGTCATCCCGATGGAGCGGCCAATCCGAACCTGCCCGTGTACCGATGACGGCAGCGACTGAGGGATCCGCCACACACTCCGCGCCACCCACTGAAACGCGAGGCCGCGCCAATCTCCGTCTCGGTCGCCTCCGCCGCACCCAGCACACTCCGACGAACGCCGCCCTCCCCGCACATGGGCGGAGAGGGCGGCGGATCGAAGCTCCGAGCACACGATCACCGAGGCGGATGGCCCTCGTGGTCCTCCTGCTTGGCCGGCTCCGTCGTCGTCGGGCGCGTGCGGGCGCCGCCGCTGGTGCGCTCGCGCGTGGTGCCGGAGCGCGAGGCCGTGTCGGCCCGGCTGGGCGTGGTTGATCCCTCGCGGCGGGTGGACGTGCGCCCGCTCGCCGCGCTGGAGCCGCCGCTGCTCTTTTCAGGCGCCGGGCGCACCGCCGGTGCCGGTGCGGACGGCGACGACGACCTGCCCGTGGACGCCGGGGGGCTGGACGACTCGGCGTTGGCGGGGTCTTCGGCCTGCTTCTCCCCCATGATGTCGCGGAACTCCACCGGCGTGTTGGGCCGGATGTGGCGGCTAAGGAACTCCACGTCCCAGTTGGTCAGGCGCACGCACCCGTTGCTCGACGCGTAGCCGATGGTCTGCGGCTCCGCCGTGCCGTGGATGCCGAAGTGCGGCTCCGACAGCGCCATCCACACCGTTCCCACGGCGACGTTGGGTCCCTTGGGGATCATGGCGTCGGGCTCGTCGTCGGGCACGCCCACCAGGATGTCGGGCTGGTAGTGCCACGACGGGTCCTGCGTAACGTTGGTCACCCGGTAGCTGCCGGTGGGTGACGGCGAGTACTTGCCGCCCAGCGTCGACGGGAAGTGGTAGATCACGCGGCCGTTGGCGTCTACCGCGTGCACGTACGTCCCGCGTCCGGAGATGACCAGCTTGGCCACCTGCTGCCCCCGTCCCGCCGCGTTCTCGTCGCGGACGGCGGGCACGTTCACGGTCTGCCCCGCCTTCAGTCCGTCGATCTGCACGCCGGGGTTCAGCTTGGCCAGCAGGTCGGGGGTGATGTGGAACATCTCGCTCAGCTTTTCGGTGAGCGACTCGTAGCACGAGCAATCCAGCTTGGCGTGCTCGTACACGTCTTCGGGGATCTTCGTGAACGGCCCTTCCACGTCTTCCGCGCTCAACGTGCGCCGCACGACCAGTTCGGCGGGGCTGCCCGAGGCCGACCGCAGGCGCTCGAAGGTGGCCGAGTCTGCCCGCGCGGTGGCGGGAAGTCCCTCACGCTTCTGGAACCAGTACAGCGCCTGGGCCGTGTTCTTTCCCCAGCGCCCATCCATGATCCCCGGTGAGAACAGAGCGCGGTCCAGCATCACCTGGATGCGCAGCACCGACGGGCCGCCCACGTCGCCGTACAGGGGCACGTGCTGCGGCGCGGTGTTCACCGACTCGATGGAGATCTGCTCCCACTTCTCGGGATTGGGCCGCTCGTTCCGGCCGCCGGCGATCGGGTCCAGCTGCACCACCTGCATCCACGACTCGTCCATGCGGGCGCGCTCCATCTCCTCGGGCGTCATCCGCGCGGCGCGGCGGTCCCACGCCACGACGGCGCGCCCGGGATCGTTGTCGGCCTCGCGTACCTGTGCGCCCTTGGCCTGCGCGTCTCCGCCGTCGTCCTTGCATCCGGCAACAGCAAGCGCGGTCAGAACGGCGAGCGAAACTCGTTTGATGATCATCACTTGCGTGCCTCGTGTCGCGGTGTAGGCGAAAGCCGCCCGGCCCCGGGGGGACGGGCGGCTTCGGTATCCTGACAGGCAACCTTTAGGCCGCGTGGCGGGGGCGGACACGAAGCGGGTCGATTGCATCGGGGCGAAAAAGACGAGAGCGGAGCACCGAACTGGCCGGCGCCCCGCTCTCGTCACTTCGTCGGCCCCCGTCAGGGACGCGCCGCGGGCTGTGACGCACGTGTCGTATCCCTCGCTGCCGGAGCGACAGGACGCGGCGGGGTTTGCGGCGCGGGCGCCGGGCTGCTGGCCGGTGACGTCGACCGCGGTGTGGCCGTGGCGCGAGGCGGCGCCGTCGTGGACGAACGAGCCGTGTCGCGGGGCGCGGGAGCCGTGGACCGGGCGGTGTCGCGCGGGGCCGGCGGCGCGCGGCGAACCGTGTCGCGCGCCGCGGGGGTGGGACGCGCGGCGGAATCCGTACGCGCGCTGTCCGCCCGCGTACCGATGACGGGCCGCCGAGCGTCCGCGGGCTGGCCTGCCCCGGGACGCGGCGTGTCGCTGAAGGTGACGGGCGTACCCGGCGCCAGGCGCTTGCTCAGGAACAGCGCGTCCCAGTTGGTCAGCCGCACGCACCCGGCGCTCTGTGCATAGCCGATCGTCTCGGGCGACTTGGTGCCGTGAATCCCGTAGTGCGGCGCCGAAAGGCTCATCCACACGCGGCCGACGGCGCTGTTGGGCCCGGGCGGAATGCGCGCGTTGGGCCGGTCGTCGGGCACGTGGGCCAGCAGCTTCGGCTGATAGTGCCACCACGGGTTCTCGTGGATGGACGTCACCGTGAAGTCGCCCTGCGGTGACGGATCGAACGTGGAGCCGAGCGTGGCGGAAAAGTGGTAGAGAATGCGGCCGTTCGCATCCAGCGCCTGCACGTACTTGCCGGCGCCCGACACCACGAGCTGGCGGATCTCCCCCGGCGCACGGGCTTCGGCGGGGCGGACGGCGGGGACGAACAGCGTGTCGCCGGCCGCGAGGGAATCCAGCGCCACGCCCGGGTTCAGCTTGCGCAGCACCTCCACCCGGGTGTGGAACCGCTCCGTCAGCTTTTCGGACAGCGATTCGAAGCACGAGCAGCTCAGCCGGGCCTGCGCGTAGATGTCGTCGGGCATGCGGACGAACGGGCCGGCCACGTCATCCGCGGTCAACACCTGCGGAACGACGGTCTGCGAGTCGCCCGCCACGCGCACCAGGTGCACGTACGTGGCGGAATCTACCACGCCGGTCGCGGGCAGCCCCTCGCGCGACTGGAAGAACTGAACCGCCGTCTGGGTGTTGTGCCCCCAGTAGCCGTCCATCATCCCCGTCGAAAAGAGCGCGCGGCTCAGCAGCACCTGTACCCGCAGCACCGACGGGCCAGAATTGCCTCGGCCCACGGGAAGGTGGTACGTGCCCGAGTTCGCCGTCTGCACGCTGATGTCGGCCCAGCGCTCGCGGAGCGGGCCCGCGCTCGGCGCGGTGTCGCGCTGCGCCGCGGGCGGAACCCTGGGGCGGCGGACCGCCGGCGGGCGGCCCGGCCGCTGCTGCGAAGGCGCCGCCGCAGCTGGCGTCGGCGTCGCGCGCACGGGCGGACGAGCGCGCTGCGTGGGGAGAACGACCGGGCGATCCCCCGTCTGCGCGAGCGCGGGTGCGGGCGCCAGGTGCGAAGCGGCGAGGACGAGCGCCGCGAGCGCGGCACGCATCAGGTTCGTCATGGAGATCGGAGATCCTTCGGACGACGAGTCGGCCACAGGGCCGCGGAACACCTAAAGTGAGGCGTTACCACGCGGTGAAGATAACCCGGCCCCCTCACGTCGCAAAGGTTTCCGGGCCCACACCGCAGGCAGCCATCCACTGGAAGAGCATGGAGGGGCCTTGACCTGATCGCCCGGCGTTTCGATACTTGGGAATCAGGCTGGACCTGAGGAGGGCTAGTCTAATGGTAAGGCAGCTGACTTGAAATCAGCCGACCGAAAGGTCTTCGGGGTTCGAGTCCCCGGCCCTCCGCTGGTGAAGAAGAGGCGAGTCCCCACGCGGGCTCGCCTCTTCGTTTTGCTGCTAAGCACCAAGCCCACGGTCACGCACCCAGCCCGAAGTGTACCCCCTCTCCGCCCCCTCTCCCACGCTGTTTGTGGGAGAGGGTGGCACGCGTGTCAGCGCAGCCGGGTGAGGGCCCCATGGCAGCCGAGGCCTCGGCTGCCAGTGACCGCTGCCGCGCCCTGGCTTGTACGTGTCCGCGGCTAGATCCTTCGGCCCGCGATGGGTGTGCTGCGGGCGAATGCGGTGCGCCTGGGCCTTCAGGATGACACGCTGTGGAGCCGCAAGGAGTTATGTGTGATGCGCCACACTGGCTCCCTTCCCCGCGCAGTTTGCGGGGGAAGGGTTGGGGATGGGGGGCGCCGGCCCAAGCACCAGGCCCACGGTCACGCACCCGAAGCCGAAGTGTACCCCCTCTCCCACGCTGTTTGTGGGAGAGGGTGGCACGCGTGTCAGCGCGGCCGGGTGAGGGCCCCACGGCAGCCGAGGCCTCGGCTGCGGTGACCGCTGCCGCGCCCGGGCGGTGTACGTGTCCGCAGTTAGATCCTTCGGCCCGCGAGGCGCGGCGAGCGGGCAGGTACGGCGTGCCTGGGCCTCTGGAATGACAGTCGCTTTCTCCCCTCTCCTCAACCCCTGCCACGCCTTCGACGCCCGGTGAGTCCTGTGCTCCCATCTGGCGTATCCCTTGCGTCGTGCTTCTCGGCTTTGCTCGTGGGTTGCGTCCGCCACATGTTTCTGCCCGGCATCCACTTGCCGAGCGCCTCGCGGAATGCTAATTCCCGCTACAGGTTTTTACCGGTAGAGTCCGAATCGCGGTTTTCCTCGCCTGGAATCCCGCATCAATCGACGGCAGCGTCGGCCGGCGGCACCCGCGTGGGTGCACGCCGGTCCCCGGCATTTCGCCTCGTTCCGCCTCGCAGGAGCTGATCCCGTGCCTCAGGGTGACGACCGCACCAACCCCGTTCCGCCGGCCTCCGGCGACGGCGACAACTCCCCCGCCTCGCGCCCCCGTGGGCGGCGCCTGGCCGATCCCGCACGCGCGGCCAGCCCTCCCGGCGAAACCCCGGCGGCTTCGGCCGGCGGGGCCCCGCCCACGGCCGGCAACGGCGGCGGCGCGGCTTCGCCCGTGCGGCGCGGGCGCGCGGCGCAGGCGGCCGTGACGCCCGAGACGGCGGGTGACGGCGGAGGCACTCCTGCGCCCGTCGTCCCCCCCGTGGCTGGCGACGGCGCGGCCGTGACCGGAAATGGCGGCGGGGCTCCGGCGCGGGGGCGCGCCCGGGCGGCGGCCGGCAACGGCGGCGGCGCGGCGGCCTCGACCGCGGTTCCCGTGGCGGGTGAGGTGCCCCGCCCCCGGGGCCGCGCGCGCATCGGCGCGGGCGACGGCGACGGGACGGGGGGAGACGGGGGCGAGGGCGGCGACCGCCGCGAGCTGCGCCGGCTGCTGCTGGCGCTGCGCTCGCTGCGGGGCGGCGACTTCTCGGTGCGCCTGCCCGACGTGTACGGCGACGCCCTGCTCGAGGAGATCGCCGACACGTTCAACGACATCGCCCACCTGAACCAGCGCGTCTCCGACGAAATGGTGCGCGTCACCACCACGGTGGGGCGGCAGGGGCAGATGACCGACCGCGCCTCCATCGGCCCGGTGGGCGGCGGATGGTCCGTCAAGCTGAACGCCATCAACCAGCTGATCGGCGACGTGATGACGCCCACCACCGAGGTGGCGCGCGTCATCACGGCCGTGGCGCGCGGCGACCTGTCGCAGAAGATGGCGCTGGAGATCGACGGCAAGCCGGTGCTGGGCGAGTTCCTGCGCATCGCCAACACCGTGAACACCATGGTGGACCAGCTCAGCGCCTTCGCCAGCGAAGTGACGCGCGTGGCACGAGAGGTGGGCACCGAGGGCGTGCTGGGCGGCCAGGCCGAAGTGCCCAACGTGGCGGGAACGTGGAAGGACCTTACCGACTCCGTGAACTTCATGGCGTCGAACCTCACCGGCCAGGTGCGCAACATCGCCCTGGTATCCACCGCCATCGCCAACGGCGACCTCAGCCAGAAGATCACGGTAGACGTCAAGGGCGAGATGCTGGAGCTGAAGAACACCATCAACTCGATGGTGGACCAGCTCAGCAGCTTCGCCAGCGAAGTGACCCGCGTGGCCAAGGAAGTGGGCACCGAGGGCAAGCTGGGCGGCCAGGCGCGGGTGGAAGGCGTGGCCGGCGTGTGGCGGGATTTGACGGACAACGTGAACCAGCTGGCCGGCAACCTGACCGTGCAGCTGCGCGACGTGAGCGCGGTGGCCACGGCGATCGCGGACGGCGACCTGACCCGCAAGATCACCGTCGAGGCGGCGGGCGAGATCCTCCAGATCAAGGAGGTGATCAACTCCATGGTCGACCGGCTCTCCGTGTTCGCCGACGAAGTGACGCGCGTGGCGCGAGAGGTGGGCACCGAGGGCGTGCTGGGCGGCCAGGCCGAAGTGCCGAACGTGGCGGGAACCTGGAAGGACCTCACCGACTCCGTGAACTTCATGGCGTCGAACCTCACCGGCCAGGTGCGCAACATCGCCCTGGTGACCACGGCCGTGGCCAACGGCGACCTGACGCAGAAGATCACGGCAGACGTCAAGGGCGAGATGCTGGAGCTGAAGGACACCATCAACTCCATGGTGGACCGGCTCAGCGTCTTCGCCGACGAAGTGACGCGCGTGGCGCGAGAGGTGGGTACCGAGGGCGTGCTCGGCGGCCAGGCGCAGGTGCCCAACGTGGCGGGGACGTGGAAGGACCTCACCGACTCCGTGAACTTCATGGCGTCGAACCTCACCGGCCAGGTGCGCAACATCGCCCTGGTGACGACGGCCGTGGCCAACGGCGACCTCAGCCAGAAGATCACGGTAGACGTCAAGGGCGAGATGCTGGAGCTGAAGAACACCATCAACTCGATGGTCGATCAGCTCTCCGCGTTCGCCGACGAGGTGACGCGCGTGGCGCGAGAGGTGGGTACGGAGGGCGTGCTCGGCGGCCAGGCGCGGGTGGAAGGCGTGGCCGGCGTGTGGCGGGACCTGACGGACAACGTGAACCAGCTGGCCGGCAACCTCACCGTCCAGCTGCGCGACGTGTCCGCCGTGGCGACGGCGATCGCGGACGGCGACCTGACGCGAAAGATCACCGTCGAGGCCGCGGGCGAGATCCTCCAGATCAAGGAGGTGATCAACGCCATGGTCGACCGGCTCTCCATCTTCGCCGACGAGGTGACGCGAGTGGCCCGAGAGGTGGGCACGGAGGGCGTGCTGGGCGGCCAGGCCGAGGTGCCGGGTGTGGCCGGGACGTGGAAGGACCTCACGGACAGCGTGAACTTCATGGCCTCGTCGCTCACCAGCCAGGTGCGCGACATCGCCCAGGTGGCAACCGCCATCGCCAACGGCGACCTGAGCCAGAAGATCACGGTGAACGTGAAGGGCGAGATGCTGGAGCTGAAGAACACCGTCAACACGATGGTCGACCAGCTCAGCAGCTTCGCCAGCGAGGTGACCCGCGTGGCCAAGGAGGTGGGCACCGAGGGCAAGCTGGGTGGCCAGGCCAACGTGGAAGGCGTGGCCGGCGTCTGGCGCGGGCTCACCGAGAACGTGAACCAGCTGGCCGGCAACCTCACGGTGCAGCTGCGCGACATGAGCGCGGTGGCCACCGCCATCGCGGACGGCGACCTGACGCGCAAGATCACCGTCGAGGCGTCCGGCGAGATCCTCCAGATCAAGGAGGTGATCAACACCATGGTCGACCGCCTCTCCGTCTTCGCCGACGAAGTGACGCGCGTGGCGCGAGAGGTGGGCACCGAAGGCGTGCTCGGCGGCCAGGCGGCCGTGCCGGGGGTGGCCGGAACGTGGAAGGACCTGACGGAGGCGGTGAACTTCATGGCGTCGTCGCTCACCAGCCAGGTGCGCGACATCGCCCAGGTGGCAACCGCCATCGCCAACGGCGACCTGACGCAGAAGATCACGGTAGACGTCAAGGGCGAGATGCTGGAGCTCAAGAACACCATCAACTCGATGGTGGACCGGCTCAGCGTCTTCGCCGACGAAGTGACGCGCGTGGCGCGAGAGGTGGGTACGGAGGGCGTGCTCGGCGGCCAGGCCGAGGTGCCCAACGTGGCCGGCACGTGGAAGGACCTCACCGACTCCGTGAACTTCATGGCGTCGAACCTCACCGGGCAGGTGCGCAACATCGCCCTGGTGACCACGGCCGTAGCCAACGGCGACCTCAGCCAGAAGATCACGGTAGACGTCAAGGGCGAGATGCTGGAGCTGAAGATCACCATCAACTCGATGGTGGACCAGCTCTCCGCGTTCGCCGACGAAGTGACCCGCGTGGCGCGAGAGGTGGGTACGGAGGGCGTGCTCGGCGGCCAGGCGCGGGTGGAAGGCGTCGCCGGCGTGTGGCGGGACCTGACGGACAACGTGAACCAGCTGGCCGGCAACCTGACCGTCCAGCTGCGCGACATGAGCGCGGTGGCCACGGCGATCGCGGACGGCGACCTGACGCGCAAGATCACGGTCGAGGCCGCGGGCGAGATCCTCCAGATCAAGGAGGTGATCAACGCCATGGTCGACCGGCTCTCCATCTTCGCCGACGAGGTGACGCGAGTCGCCCGGGAGGTGGGCACGGAGGGCGTGCTGGGCGGCCAGGCCGAGGTGCCGGGGGTGGCCGGGACGTGGAAGGACCTGACGGACAGCGTGAACTTCATGGCCTCGTCGCTCACCAGCCAGGTGCGCGACATCGCCCAGGTGGCAACCGCCATCGCCAACGGCGACCTGAGCCAGAAGATCACGGTGAACGTCAAGGGCGAGATGCTGGAGCTGAAGAACACCGTCAACACGATGGTCGACCAGCTCAGCAGCTTCGCCAGCGAGGTGACCCGCGTGGCCAAGGAGGTGGGCACCGAGGGCAAGCTGGGCGGCCAGGCCAACGTGGAAGGCGTGGCCGGCGTCTGGCGCGGCCTCACCGAGAACGTGAACCAGCTGGCCGGCAACCTCACCGTGCAGCTGCGCGACATGAGCGCGGTGGCCACCGCCATCGCGGACGGCGACCTGACGCGCAAGATCACCGTCGAGGCGTCCGGCGAGATCCTCCAGATCAAGGAGGTGATCAACACGATGGTCGACCGCCTCTCCGTCTTCGCCGACGAAGTGACGCGCGTGGCGCGAGAGGTGGGCACGGAAGGCGTGCTCGGCGGCCAGGCGGCCGTGCCGGGGGTGGCGGGCACGTGGAAGGACCTGACCGAGGCGGTGAACTTCATGGGCGCCTCGCTCACCAGCCAGGTGCGCGACATCGCCCAGGTGACCACGGCGGTCGCCAACGGCGACCTCAGCCAGAAGATCACGGTAGACGTGAAGGGCGAGATGCTGGAGCTGAAGAACACCATCAACACGATGGTGGACCAGCTGAGCACCTTCGCATCGGAAGTGACGCGCGTGGCGCGGGAGGTGGGCACCGAGGGGGTGCTGGGCGGCCAGGCCGGGGTGCCGGGCGTGGCCGGAACCTGGAAGGACCTCACCGATTCCGTGAACTTCATGGCGTCCAACCTCACCAACCAGGTGCGGAACATCGCCGACGTCACCACCGCGGTGGCCCGGGGCGACCTGAGCCGCAAGATCACGGCGGACGTCAAGGGCGAGATGCTGCAGCTGAAGAACACCGTCAACACGATGGTGGACCAGCTGAGCGCCTTCGCATCCGAAGTGACGCGCGTGGCCAAGGAGGTGGGCACCGAGGGCAAGCTGGGCGGCCAGGCCAACGTGGAGGGCGTCGCCGGCGTGTGGCGCGACCTGACGGACTCGGTGAACAGCATGGCCGGCAACCTCACCGACCAGGTGCGGAACATCGCCGACGTGACGACGGCCGTGGCCAAGGGCGACCTGAGCCGCAAGATCACGGCGGACGTCAAGGGCGAGATGCTCCAGCTGAAGAACACCATCAATACCATGGTGGACCAGCTGAGCGCCTTCGCCTCGGAAGTCGCCCGCGTGGCCAAGGAGGTGGGCACCGAGGGCAAGCTGGGCGGCCAGGCGCGGGTGGAGGGCGTCGCCGGCGTGTGGCGCGACCTGACCGACAGCGTGAACTTCATGGCCAGCAACCTGACCGGCCAGGTGCGCAACATCGCCGACGTGACCACGGCCGTGGCGCGCGGCGACCTGAGCCGGAAGATCACGGTGGACGTGAAGGGCGAGATGCTGGAGTTGAAGAACACCGTCAACGTGATGGTGGACCAGCTCTCCGCCTTCGCGTCGGAAGTGACGCGAGTCGCCAAGGAGGTGGGCACGGAAGGGAAGCTCGGCGGCCAGGCGCGAGTCGAAGGCGTCGCGGGCGTGTGGCGCGACCTGACCGACAACGTGAACCAGCTCGCCGGCAACCTCACCGTCCAGCTCCGCGACGTGTCCGCGGTGGCGACGGCGATCGCCGATGGCGACCTGACGCGCAAGATCACGGTCGAGGCGGCCGGCGAGATCCTGCAGATCAAGGACGTGATCAACAGCATGGTTGACCGCCTCTCCGTCTTCGCCGACGAGGTGACCCGCGTGGCCCGCGAGGTGGGCACGGAGGGCGTGCTCGGCGGCCAGGCGGCGGTGCCGGGGGTGGCCGGGACGTGGAAGGACCTGACGGAGTCGGTGAACTTCATGGCGTCGAACCTCACCGGGCAGGTGCGAAACATCGCCCTGGTGACGACGGCGGTGGCCAACGGCGACCTGAGCCAGAAGATCACGGTGGACGTGAAGGGCGAGATGCTGGACCTGAAGAACACCGTCAACGTGATGGTGGACCAGCTCAGCGCCTTCGCCAGCGAGGTGACGCGCGTGG
>NZ_DASVSF010000101.1 GCF_036388275.1 Longimicrobium sp. | reverse complement strand
GCGTCTACGCACCGGAATGCGCGCTGCTCCGTCTCCCGAGTGGACGCAGATGAGGGCCAAACCCCTGCTGTCACCTTGGTTTTGGGCGTCCCTGGCCCGATACAAAGATGTGGGTAATGGGTAGCGCAAGCGGGAGAGGGGAGAATTCGATTGCGCTTCGACTCGCCGTGCGCGCGCGCGACTCTGGTGTGTACACCCTCTCCCGCTTGCGGGAGAGGGTGGCACGCGTGTCAGCGCGGCCGGGTGAGGGCCCCACGGCAGCCGAGGCTAACACATCGGTGACCGCTGCCGCGCCTTGGCTGGTACGTGTCCGCGGCTAGATCCTTCGCCCCGCGTGGGTTAGGGCGCGGGCAGGTGCGGTGCGCCTGGGGCTCAGGATGACAGGCTGGGGTGTGCGGGCAGGTGTGTGCGTCCGGGGGTGGACGACAAATGGGTGCGCACCAATGACTTGAGCGCGCACCCGACTGGTGTGTATCCCCTCTCCCACGCTGTTTGTGGGAGAGGGTGGACGAGCCTGAGCGAGGACGGGTGAGGGCCACACGGCAGCCGAGGCCTCGGTGACGGTGCCCGCTGCTGCGAAGAGGCTGGCGTGACGCACGGCACTGGCTCCCTTCCCCCGCGGGGTTTGCGGGGGAAGGGCTGGGGATGGGGGGCGCCCGCCGACGCGCCGAATCCGCCTCGTCCGCACCCGAAGTTCCCCCCTCTCCGCACGCGGTTTGTGCGGGGAGGGGCCGGGGGAGGGGCCTCCTCCTACCGCGTTCCGCCCGGCCGCAGGCGCTCCACCGCCTCGGCCACGCGGCGGCCGGCGGACTCGATGGCGTCGGCGGTGGTGGCGTGGGCCGTCTCGGCCGCGTCCTGCACCGTCTTCAGCAGCGATCCGGGCTCCAGCCCCATCCCCTCCAGCACGCTCTCCACCCACGCGTAGTGCGCCTCCTCGTCCCGCGCCGCCGCGCGGAGGATCGTGGAGACGGCCGGCTCGTGCGGGTCGTCGGCGTGGCGGCGATACTTGTCGCGCACCTGCCGCTCGTTGGCCTTGAACGCCATCAGCAGGGCGCGGTCGTCGCCCGCGGCGCCAAGGGCCTGCACCGCCAGCTTGAAGTGCCCCGTGGGCAGGTGGGGCATCTGCACCGGCACCCCGCCGCGGTCCTGGATCAGCCCCGTCAGCTGCGTGATGTGCCGCTGGTGGTCGCCCCGAAAGCCCGCCAGCGTTTCGCGGTACTCGGCGCTGCTGATCCGCCCGATGGCGATGGAGTACGCCTGCACCGCGTCGTGGTCCAGCGCCAGCAGGTCGTTCAGCAGCGCGATCTGCTCCGCGCCGGTGGGCCCCATCCCGCTCTCCGTCATCGCGCATCCCTCCGCTGCAGCCGGCCGCTCACCGTGTCGACCGTAGTGACCGTTGTTACCGCAGTGAACTCAATGCTCCAGCTTGGGGATCTCCTCGCCCCCGGGCAGCATCGGCCGCTTGGTGCGCAGGTTGAAGCCGTACCCGTCGGGAAGGGTGTGGAGCGCCGTGTCGGTGATGGCCAGCGTTTCGTCGTCGGACGCATCGGGCGCGTTGGTGTGGCTGACGCGGCCGTTGAACACCATCACCACCCCCGCGCCGATGACGGTGAAGCGGTCGCCGGGCACCAGGTCGATGGCGGTGTTCTCGTCGATGCCGATGCCCAGGACCTGGGGGTTGTGCGCAAAGATGGTCATCAGGCGGCTGACGCGGCCTCGCTGGCTGAAGTGCGTGTCGACCACCGTGTCGCGCCAGTAGCCCAGTCCCGGCGCCAGGCTGATGTCTTCGCGCTTCACCGTGCCCTCGCTCTTGCCGCCGATGAGCATCACGCTGCTCATGGCGGCGGCGCCCGCGCTGGTGCCGCCTACGACCAGGTTGTCGCCGTACAGCCGCGTCCTCACCATCTCACCAAACCCCGTCCCGGCCACCAGCGCCGTCAGCCGCAGCTGGTCGCCGCCGGTGAAGAAGACGCCCGTGGCGCCGCGGGTGAACTCCAGGAGGTCCGGGTCCTCGGCCTGGTCGCGGCTCTCGATGGGGGCCGGATACACGGCGGCCACGCCGATCTTGTTGAGCAGCCGCTCGTAGGTGTCGGCCTTGTCGTGCGGGTTTTCCGAAGGTGAGGAGCAGACCACGATCCGCGCCGAGGAGCCGCCGCACATCTTTACGAAGTGCGGCAGGATCTTCATGTCGTCCTCGTCGGGATCTTCCGCGCCGCCGATCACCAGCAGGTGGCCCATCCGCTCCGAGCGGTTGCCCGCCTCTACGTGCTGCTGGCCCTCGCGGCCCTTCTGCTCGTCCTGGTCCTCGGCCATTTCGTTCTTTCCTCGTTCCCCGTCCGCCCTGCCCCGCGCGCCCCTCGTGGGTGCGCGGTCAGTCGTCGTCGCTTCCGCCCTCGTTCTTGCGCCCGGACAGGTGGATCTCCCGGTCGCTGTCCTTCAGCCAGTTCTCTTCGCACGTCAGCTTGCCGTCGCGCACCATCATCTTGCCCTGCGAGATCACGTGGACGATCTCCAGCGAACCTTCCTCCAGCATCACCAGGTCGCCGACGAAGGCTTTCCGGATCTCGCCCTTTTCCCGCAGCTTCAGGATGCGCCCCGTGTTGCGCGTGATCATGGGCAGCATCTGTTCCAGCGTGAAACCATGTTCCAGCACGCATTCGCGCACCTGCTGCCACACCAGCCCGTGCCCCGTCATGGACGCGTCGGACGACACCGTCAGCCGCTCGGGGTTTCCGCCGTGGTCCAGCCAGTAGCGCACCCAGCGGTGAAGGTCGCCCTCCACCACGTCCATGTCGCAGGGCATCCCCTGGTTGGAAAGCTCGATGGCCTCTTCCACCAGCTTTTCGGTGCGCTCGATGTGCGTGCTGTAGAACCACGACGGCTTCACGTCATGATCGTTCAGCACGTCGCGAAGCACCGAAAGACGCCGGTCCGAGTCGCCGCAGTGGATGTGCACCAGCCCGGCCTTCTTGGCCAGCATGCCGCCGACGTGCGCGTGCGTGGCGGTGCGCGCCAGCTGCAGTGGATCGGGCGCCAGGGCCCGCTCGTCGGCGATGGCCACCTCGCCCGCCCCGATCACCTCGTCGATGAACATGATGTCTTCGCGCACGGTGCCCAGGATGGAGCTGGGGGGCACGTCGTAGCCCCCCGTCCAGCAGAAGGCGTTGATCCCCTGCTCCTTGAGCCCCTTTACCTTGGCCAGCAGCCCGGCCATGGTCTTCATGGTGGTGTCTACGCCCAGCGTGCCCACCACGGTGGTGATGCCGAAGCGGACGATTTCGCTGATGAAGAACTCCGGCGTCTGCGTGCTGAAGCCGGTTTCGCCGCTGCCGCCCAGCAGGTGGGTGTGGGGGTCGATGAAGCCGGGGACGACGATGCAGCCGCTGGCGTCGATCACCTCGTAGTCGGCGCCCAGCCGCTCCAGCGCGCTCCTGTCTACTTCGCCTACTTTTCCAACGTGGCCGTCGGCCAGCAGGATGGACTGCACCCCCACCGGGTCCGGCGTGTACACCCGGCCCCCTTCGATCAGCGTCAGCATTCGCCCGTCCCCACCCGTGTGAATTCCTCGTACCGCCGGCGCGCCACCCGTCGAAAGCCGCGCGCCGCCCGTGCTGCGGCGTGCTACAACGCACGCGGCGGACCGTATCTGTGCGCAGTGCCCCGCTCACGATGCGCGCTGGTACGGCGGAGCACGGCCGGGTGCACGTCCCGATCGTACCAGTGCAGCACTTTCGCGCCGGGCTGCGGCTCGTACGGTGCGGGGAATGCGCTTCGTGGAGCAGTCAGGCGCAGGTTTGGAGTTCGGGCCGTATTGGGCTATCTTGTTGAACAGGCGCAAATTGCGCCCCCTGATGCTTTCTCTCCGAGCCTCTGGAACTCGCCCGCCCGGGACACCCCTCCGCCGGCCTGGTTTCCCTGACTTGCCGAGAGGGCCACGTGCCCCGCAGCAAGAACGGCCATGGACCAGACGACCCTCTCGTTCGAGCAGTATTCCGCCAATCGGCTGATCGCGGATCGCCACCAGATCACCCGCACCTGGGTGATGAAGCTTTCGGCGGACCTGGACATCCACCCCGTCCGCGTTCTGCCGCACGATTCCATCCTCGACGACATTCCCGTCGTGCTGGGCCGGGCCGCCGAGTTCCTGCTGAGCCCGGACCCGGAAAAGCTCACCGCCGAGCAGTTCGTGACGGCGGAGATGCGGAACATCGCCAGCCTTCGCCGCCGGCAGGGCTACGAGGTGCGCGAGATCATCCGCGAGTTCGACGAGCTGGCGCACATCCTGGACCTGGCGGCGCTGGTGTGGGTGGACGAGTACCCCGGCACGCCGGACCCCCGGGCAGTGGGGCTCGTGTTCGGGCGGCTGAACCGGGTGCCGCTGCTGATGGGCGAGGTGACGGTGGGCGTGGTGGAGGAAGAGCGCAACGAGCTGCTGCGCCGGCTGGCCGGAGCCGAGGAGCAGGAGCGGCTGCGAATTTCCCGCGAACTTCATGACCAGATGGGGCAGCTGGTGACGGCCCTGCAGGTGGGGCTCAAGGGCCTTCACGGCAGTGATGAGGACAACAGGACGCGCCGCGTGGCCGAGCTGGAGCTGCTGGCCGGCCGCATTGCCCGCGAAGTGCACCAGCTGGCGGTGGAGATGCGTCCGCCGGGGCTCGACAATCTGGGCCTGGCGCCGGCGCTGGAGGGCATGCTCCACGAATGGTCGGACCGCAACGGCATCGAGTGCGACTTCCAGGTGGTGGGCCTGGGCCCGGAGCGCTTTGCCCCGGAGGTGGAAACCATGCTGTACCGGGTGGCCCAGGAGGCGCTGACCAACGTTCTGAAGCACGCCGCCGCCACCCGCGTGGGCGTGCTGCTGGAGCGGCGCGGCGGGTCCATCTCCCTCGTCATCGAGGACGACGGCCAGGGGTTCGACACCGACCTGCTGTACGAGAAGACGCAGGCGCTGGGGCTGCGGGGCATGCGCGAGCGGGTCGCGCCGCTCGGAGGCCGGCTGGACGTGGAGTCGTCGCCGGGCGTGGGCACCACGCTGTTCGTGCGGGTATCAGATGGCCTCCCCCCCCCCGAAACTGACATGACGTGATGGACATGGTGCGCATACTGCTGGCCGATGACCACGAGGTGGTGCGCGCCGGCCTGCGGTCGCTCCTGGACGGCAGCGAGGGAATGCAGGTGGTGGGCGAGGCGCGCAACGGGGTCGAGGCGTTCCGCATGGCCTGCGAGCTTCAGCCCGACGTGGCGGTGCTGGACGTGTCCATGCCCGACATGGGCGGCCTCGAAGCCGCGGAAAAGCTGGCGCGCGAGTGCCCCGCCGTACGAATTTTGGCGCTGACCATGCACGACGACCGCGCCCACCTGACGCGCATGCTGGAGGCGGGCGCCGCGGGCTACGTGCTGAAGCGCGCCGCCGCCGACGAGCTGGTGCGCGCCATCCGCGTGGTGGCGGCGGGGGGCACGTATGTGGATCCCACGCTCGCCGGCCGCATGCTCCGTACGACCTCACCGGCCCGCGGCACCCGTGACGTGCCCTCGCCCGAGGCCCTGAGCGGGCGGGAGGAAGAGGTGCTGCGCCGCATCGCCTGGGGCCAGAGCAACAAGCAGATCGCGGCCGAGCTGGAAATCAGCACCAAGACGGTGGAAACCTACAAGGCCCGCCTCACCGACAAGCTGGGCCTGCGCAGCCGTACCGAGATGGTGCGCTACGCCCTTCAGCAGGGCTGGCTTTCCGACGGCTGATCGTCTGCCGTTTGGACGTGTCAGGGAATTTACCGACGCGTGTTCCCCTCCTCCCGATACCCCCTCCCCCGCGGTTGCCGTAAACTGTAACCAGTTGATATGCAGCGCGATACGATGCGCCAGCCAAACTTCTGGTTGCCAGGCCGCCCCTCCCGGCGGCCCGGATACGGTCCTTCACGCGGCCTCATGGACAATCTCATCTTCGACCGACTGGCCGCCATGCGCGCCGCCGCCGAGGCGCGCGCGCAGCGGATCTACGAGCGCTCGATGGCGCTGGAGGCTCGCCGCCGCGAGCTGCACGCGCGCATGGACGCCATGCGCCACCTGAAGATTTCTCCGACGACGGACGGCTCGGTGGCACGCCGCGGCGACGAATCCGTGGTTTCCGCCGCGGCCTCCGCATAACGCTTGCGCCTCTTCGGCCAGGTACCCGCAACCATCGCCGCACGCCACGGGGCGTGCGGCGATCTTGCGTGTTTCCCGTCGTTTTCGGCCATGGCGTGCGGCGCGAGTAGTGCACATGGCTCCGATGGCACGTATTATCCGGCACAGGTCCCGCGATCACTTCGTGCACTTGTCGCGAGCGATCGGCGGACGCCGCCGGCTTCGAGTCCTTTCCCGTGCTCCTTCCAGGATTGAAATCGGATGCCCGATCATCATTCGAACCCGCTGCTGGCCGACTCGCTGCTTCCGCGCTTTTCGCAGCTGCGCATCGAGGCCGGCGGTCCCCAGCCGCGTGAAACGCTCCTGCTGGAGTCGCTGGGCGAGCTGGAGTGCGCCATCGAGGAGCTGCGCGTTACCGAAGAGGAGCTTCGGCAGCACCAGGGGCTGCTCGCCGAGGCGTGGCAGGCGGCCGAATCCACCAGCGAGTGGAACCGCGACCTGTTCGAGGGCGCGGCCGAGTGCATGCTGGCGACGGACCTGGGCGGGCTGATCCGTGACGTGAACCGCGCCGCCAGCGTGCTGTTCGGCGTGCGCCCCGAGCACCTGCGCGGCAAGCCGCTGGCGGTGTTCGTTCCCGACGACCAGCGCCGCGAGTTCCGCATGCGGCTGGACCGGGCCGGCAAGTCGGGCGAGCCGATGGAGTGGGAGCTGCTGATCGCGTCGCGCGGCCAGGCGCCGCGCTGGGTAGAGGCGCGCGTGGCGCCCTTTGCCCCGCGCACCGCGGCGGCCGGGCTGCACTGGACGCTTCGCGACGTCACGTCGCGCCGCGCGGCCGACGAGTCGCGCACCGAGGCGGTGGAAACGCTGAAGCTGGCCCTGAACGCTTCCGACCGCGCGACGGTGCTGCTGGACGTGGACGGCACCGTGATGCTGTGGACCCCCGCCGCCGAGAGCCTGCTGGGATGGACGGAGGCCGAGGTGGCCGGCGCCCGCGTGCCCGCCTTCGACGAGTTCGCCGAGCGGGTGATCGACCGCGTGGCGGCGCAGAAGACCGGCGGCGAGGCGGCCCGGGTGCCGGTGCGGGCCCGGACGAAGGACGGCGCCGAGCTGGACCTGGAGGTGAAGGTGTCGCCGTTGGCGGGTGCGGCGGGAACGTCCCGCGGCACGGTGCTTCACCTGGCGCTGGAGGGTGGGGCGGACGAGGAGATCGTGCCGGCCGCCGGCGCGCTCGAGGCGCAGGCGGCGCAGCCGGCGCCAGGGGGGCGCGCCTCGTGGAGCGAGGCCGAGGCGCGTCGGGTGCTGCTGTCGGTTTCCAAGGGCGGCGACCTGATGGAGGCGCTGCGGCAGGGGATCGCCGCCGGCGTGTACCTGGGCCACCTGCGCCCGGGCGACCGCCTGCCCAGCATCCGCGAGGTGACGCGGCACACGGGCCACGACCACCGCTACGTCTCGGCCGCGTACCGCCGCCTGGCCACGGAGGGCGTGGTGGAGATCCGCACCCGCCACGGCGTGGTGGTGGGGAGCGGCCCGCAGCCTGCCGAGGCGCCGGAGAACGAGACGGCGGCGTGGCTGGCCGGGGTGATCGGCCAGGCTGCCGAGGTGCAGGTGAAGGTGCCGCACCTGCCGGACCTGGTGCGCAAGTGGACGGCCGCCGCCGCGGTGCGCTGCCTGTGCGTGGACGGCACCGAGGACGGCCTGGCGTCGCTGACCGCCGAGCTGGGCGGCCAGTGGGGCTTCGAAACCCGTCGGCTGAACGCGGCCGACGGACCGCGCCGCGACGACCTGCTGATGGCGCTGCGCGAGGCCGACCTGGTGGTGACCACGCCGTTCCACGTGGCCGCGGTGGAGTCTGCCGCGCGCGTCGCCGGCGTGCCGGTGGTGGTGCTGGAGGCCAGCCAGGACTTCGTCGCCGCCGCCGAAGAGCGGCTGCGCGAGGGCCCGCTGACGGCCGTGGTGGTGGACCCGAGCTACGGCGAGCGGCTGCGGTGCATGGCAGGGGGTGAGCGCCTGAACGTGGTGCTGGCCGACGACGTGGCGGCGGTGGAGGCCCTGGACCCGGCCGAGCCCGTGCTGCTGACCCGCGCCGCACAGCAGAAGGTCAAGCGCTCACTGCGGCTGCTGGCGCCGGTGTCGCCGTCGTTCTCGTCGTCGCGCGCGGGCGACCTGGCCGCGGTGCTCATCCGCCGCAACCTGTCGGCGCTGCGGATGGGCGGGTAACAGCGGTCACGACGGTAACCAATGTCACAACGGTAACTACGGTAGGCGAAGAGGCCGGCCTCGCAGCGCGGGGCCGGCCTCTTCTCATTCCTCGGTCGCCCCTCCCCCGGCCCCTCCCCGCACAAACTGCGTGCGGAGAGGGGATACACACCAGGGCTGTGTGGCGGTTCGACGCGGGCCGGCGCATGCCGCGGCCGCCCCCCATCCCCAGCCCTTCCCCCGCAAACTGCGCGGGGGAAGGGAGGCAACCAGGTGCGCACCCCCAATCTCCCGCCACACCACCGCCTGTCATCCAGGTGCGCACCCCGAATCTCCCGCCACACCAGCGCCTGTCATCCTGAGCCCCAGGCGCACGGCACCAGCCCGCACACCATCCCACGCGGGGCGAAGGATCTAGCCGCGGACACGTACTAGCCGGGGCGCGGCAGCGGTCACGAGGGCCGGGGCCTCGGCTGCCGTGGGAAGGGGGTACACACCAGGGCTGTGTGGCGGTTCGACGCGGGCCTGCGCATGCCGCGGCCGCCCCCCATCCCCAGCCCTTCCCCCGCAAACTGCGCGGGGGAAGGGAGCCAACCAGGTGCGCGCCCCCAATCTCCTGCCACACCACCGCCTGTCATCCTGAGCCCCAGGTGCACGGCACCAGCCCGCACACCATGCCACGCGGGGCGAAGGATCTAGCCGCGGACACGTACCAGCCGGGGCGCGGCAGCGGTCACGAGAGCCGAGGCCTCGGCTGCCGTGGGGCCCCACCCGTCTCGGGTCTCCGTGCCGCTGCCGCGCCCAGGTTGAAAGGCGTCCGCAGCCAGATCCCACGGCGCGCAAAGCGTGGCGTACGGGCCGGTCCGGTGCGCTCGCGCCTCTGGATGACAGTCTTTGCTGTCCTAGACCGCAGTAGTGCCCGTCCCGGCCATCCTGACCGTACCGTCGTTGCCCGCAGTTCTTCAGTAGATGTACACCGGCGTGCCGACCGGGACGTCACGATACAGGAAGGTGATCGCCTCGTCCGACAGGCGGATGCAGCCGTGCGTGGCCGCCTGGCCGATGGACTCCTGGTGCGGCGTGCCGTGCAGCATGTACCCGTCGCCCAGCTCCAGCTTGTACGGCCCCAGCTCCTCCGCAATCCGCCGGTTCGCCGTGCCGATGGGCGGCATGTACAGCGTCAATCCGAAGATCACTTCTTCGTCGGCCGGCACGGGGTCGAAGGTCCCGTCTCGCAGCAGCCGGCCCACGCGGTCTCCCCGCACCACCAGCCGGGTGCTGTCGGCCAGCATCACGCCGGGGCCTGGGTCCAGCCGCACCATCGACCATCCGCTGTCTCGCGCCAACTCCACGTAGTGCCAGTCGGGCGGCGTCCACACGGGGTTCGCCTCCTTCCGGATCACCCGTCGCACGCCACGGGGCGTCTCGAACCGCCACGCGCGCCCGCGGTGCCGCAGCGTCTCGCCCGTCCCCACCGCGATGGGCGCCGCGAAGAGCGTGTCGCGCCCGTTCATCCACCAAAGCCGCCGGTCGGCGACGGACACGACAATCCTGCGTCCCGACGCGCGCGCCGAGGCTTCGCGCACGCTCGCCGCCCGCGCGGGTGCCTCCCGCTGCTGCGCCGCCGCTGGGCCGACGGCTCCCGCCACGATCAGCGCCAACGCGCCGAGGAGGGTGGGGATGCTGTGCTTCATGGATCTTCTCTCATCGTAGACGCAAGGGCCGCCCCGGCGGATCCTCCACCGGAGCGGCCATTCGCACCGTGCTTGTGTGCTCGAGCCGTGCCGTCGCGACGATTGCTCGTCACGCGCCCCAGCCGCGAGGCTTTCGCGACAGCAGCCGGCCCACGAGCGTGAAGCCCACGCCCGCGACGGCCAGGAACGCCCAATCGTACGCCGGGACGTGCGCGGGAAGGTCGCGCACGTGGTGAAGGTTCAGCAGGTGGTGGTCGATGATGCCCTCCACCAGGTTGAACAGCCCCCAGCCCATCAGCATCTGCCCGGCAAAGGCGCGGCGGGAGGGCAGGGTGCGCGCCTCCGCCGCGCCGAAGAGCATCCACACGCCGGCGAAGGTGATCAGCCACGTTCCGGCGTGGAACAGGCCATCCCACACCATGTTGCGCTGCATCGCCTCCATGGTCGTGGGCGGCAGCACGGCCGACCCCATGTTGTGCCAGTGAAGGACCTGGTGCAGCACGATGCCGTCCACGAATCCGCCCATCCCGACCCCGATCACCACGCCGGCCCGCGACGTTCGCTCGCCCAGCAGGTTCCTCATCGATACGGCTTCCCGTTATGTTTCCCCGTCCCCCGAGCCTTCCGCTGGAACGTCCGGGGCAACGGGTGTGCCCGGAGCCCGCCGGACGGGCCTCACGGAAGGGCGCGTGTCCTCCCCACGGGACGCGTACGTCCCGGCCCGTGTACGATGTCAGGTTTTCGCGCGCGCTCCTGTCAGGAGCCAACGGGGTGCCGCGCATCGGCTTACGCAATTTCGGCCTCGCGGTGCGGCGGTTGCCCTTGCAGACATGCGGGCGCCCTGCTGAAACCCGCCGGCGTCCCATCCCGTACCCGCCTCGTCAACCCGACCGCACTTTCGGAGATCCTTACATGCTGCTCGCCACCGTCCTGGCCGCGCTGCTCCAGGGCACCTCCGGCGCCGCGCCCGCGCCGGCACCGCGCGACACCACGGCCGCGTACGCCGACCCCGGCACCCGCACGCTCGTCACCGCCGCCCGCGAGCGCCGCGCCCGCGTGGAACGCACCATCGACGCGTACAGCGTTACGGCCCGCGAGCGCATGCACGCCTCGGTCGAGGCGCTCAGCCGCAACCGCACGTTGTTCGGCAAGGAAACGGCCGTGCGCATCGATTGGCGCCGCGACGGGCAGAGCAGCGTCCGTGTCCTGGGCGCGCGCGAGGCCTCTCCCGCCACCAGCAGCGGCATCAGCCTTCCCGGCGACCTGCTGAGCGAGGCGGCCGACCCGGCGTTCGACCCGGACCGCCTGCAGCTCAGCCTGTTCAGCTTTGGCGGCAGTGCACAGCGCACGGAAGAAAAGAAGGACACCACGGAGTCGAACGAGAGAGAGGTGTCGATCAACGTCGACATGACGCCCATCGACCCGCTGTCGCAGGGCAGCGAGGGTCACTACCGCTTCCGCTCGGGCGACACCACCACCGTGCGCATGCAGGACGGCGGGCAGCTGCGGATGATCCAGCTGGAGGTGATCCCCCGCCGCCGCGAGTTCCGGCTGCTGCGGGGCACGCTGTGGATCGACGCGGCCACCGGCGGCGTGGTGCGCAGCGTGATGACCACGGCGCGCCCGTTCGACCTGCGGGAAGACGCCGAGGACATCTCCGCCGCCATCACCGCCGCCGGGCCCGTGCGCTTCGCCATCCGCTACGTGACGGTGGAGTACGCGCTGTGGCAGAACCGGTTCTGGCTTCCGCGGCTGACGGCGGTGGACGCGCAGATGAGCATGGGAATGCTGGCGGGGGTGCCGGTGCGCTTCGAGCGCAGCTATGCCGACTACGAAGTCACCGCCTCGCCCGTGCCGCAGAGCGTGGCCCATGTCGCCGCGACGCGGAGCGACACCGCCGCGGTGCGCGCGTGCACCGACGACGCCGAGGCCACTCCCGGGCTGTCGTGCCACTGCACCAACGGCGGGTGCCGCGTGTGGCGGGTGGAGGTGCCGACGGACACGGCGGCGCTGCTGGCCAGCGCCGACCTGCCGGAGCCGCTGGCGCAGGGCGCGGGAAAGCTGATCACCGGCGAAGAGGTGGAGTCGCTGGCCCGCGTGCTCACCCCGCGGCTGGGCGACCTGGCCCCGGAGATGGACGTCAGCCTGTTGAGCCTGCGGAACATGCGCTTCAACCGGGTGGAGGGGCTGTCGCTGGGCGCCGCCGCCGAAGTGACGTACGGGCCGCTGCGGGCCGACGGCACGGTGCGCCTGGGGCTGGCCGACCTGGAGCCCAACGTGGAGCTGGGCGTCGCGCGGCAGACGATGTTCTGGCGCACGCGGCTGGCCGGCTACCGGCGCCTGACCCCGTTCGACCGCGAGTCGCCCGCGCTGGGTTTCGGCGCCTCGGTGGCGGCGCTGCTGCTGGGGCGCGACGAGGCCGACTACTTCCGCGCCACGGGCGCCGAGATCACGGGCGAGCCGCTGCGGGCCGCCGGGTGGACGTACACGTGGCGGCTGTTCGGCGAGCACCAGCACGGGGTGAGCAAGAACACCGACCTGTCGCTGGCGCGCGTGTGGGAGGGCAGCGACGTCTTCCGCTCCAACCGCCCGGCGAACCGCGCCGACCAGGCTGGCGCCGGGTTGACGCTGCGCCGCGAGTTCGGCACCGACCGCTCGCCCGTGCAACTGCTCACCGGCGTGGGTGCCGAGGGGCAGACGGGCACCTTCGACTACGGCCGCGGCTCGGTGTTCGCCCGGATGACGGCGCCGTTCACCAGTCGGCTGGCGTTTGCGCTGGAAGGTGCCGCGGGCACCACCACGGGCGACGTGCCCACTCAGGGCGAGTGGTACGTGGGGGGGACGCAGAGCGTGCGCGGCTACGAGGGTGCGCTGCAGGGGGGCACGGCCTTCTGGCGCGCCCGCGCCGAGCTGGCGACGCCCACGCCCGCGGCGCGGCTGGTGGTCTTCGGTGACGCGGGGTGGGCGGGCTCGCGCAGCGCGTGGTCCCGCGACCCGCGGCTGCTCTCGGCCGGGGTGGGCGCCAGCTTCCTGGACGGGCTGATCCGCATGGACCTGTCGCACGCCCTGCGCACCCCCCGCGGCTGGCGCCTGGACCTGTACCTGGATGCCGCCCTGTAGAAATCGACGGACTGGATCGGCACGAAAACGGAACGGGCGCCCGCAAGGGCGCCCGTTCCTGTCTCCTGAGACGCCCCCGTACTTTCCAGCAGCCCCCAAGCCTGTCATCCTGAGCCCCAAGCGCACCGAACCGGCCCGTGCGCCGCCCGTCGCGGGGCGAAGGATCCAGCCGCGGACACGTACCAGCCAGGGCGCGGCAGCGGTCACGAAGGCCGGGGCCTCGGCTGCCGTGCGGCCCTCACCCGTCCTCGCTTATGCTCGTCCACCCCTCTCCCACAAACAGCGTGGGAGAGGGGGTACACTTCGGGTTGCGGTGCGCGCATTCACCTCGGTGCCCGGCAATAGTTGTCATCCTGAGTCTTTCACCGTCCTCCGGCCGACCCTGAGGGATGAAAAGGGCTCGCGGGCGCCGTTTATGATTTGGACAAACTGGACTTTTTCTATTCAGCCCCAAGCGCACCGAACCGCCCTGTGCGCCACTCGTCGCGGGGCAAAGGATCCAGCCAGAACCGCCACCAAACCCGGGTGCGGCAGCAACACGAAACCCCGAGCCGCGGACGAGGGCTTCAGGCCTCACCGAAGCCGCGCCGGCCCTCGCGTACGAAATCGACGATCTCATCAACCGTCAGGTTGAGCTCGATGCCGGGTACGTCGAGCGGCGATCCGGCACGTACCTCAGGCGTCAACAAGAATTGTTGCCCGTCACGCCGGCTGATCCGCACTGCGCCATCCCGTCGCGCTTCTTCGAGCACGGAGGCCAAGTTCTGCCGGGCTTCCGAATACGTGTACACCTTCATTGGGGTACCTCCGCTACGGTGACGTTCGCTTGCTTGGCTGCATGTACGAGACCTCGGTCGAGAGTAAGGAGGGGGCAGCCCTGTTCACGAGCGCAGGCGATCATGTATGCATCATACGCGTACACATCGTATCGCGCGGCCACGGCGAGGGCCGCGTCCAAGTCGATGTTCATGAATCGGATCGGAATCTGGCGGAATGCAGCCATCGCAAGCGTTGCCTGGGCCAAGTCGATCCGCTTTCGCTTCAGCATCGCGGAGAACGCATTCCCGATCTCCCAAGGAACCGAAGCCGGAGCGACCAGCTCAGCGCCGGCTGTCGCTTGTACGAGAGCTTCTTTCTGAGCCTCATTCGTGATGACAGCGATGATCGCCGACGTGTCGATGACGAGTTGCATGGCAGCTCCTGTACAAATGTACAAGCAATATAGTGGAGCGATGGGATTGGTTCAAGCCGATCGTGTGCTCAGGCCGAGGGTTTGTAACCGCTGCCGCGCCCGACCATCGTGGCGTCCTCGGCAAGATCCTTCGGCCCGCGAGGGGTGGGCTACGGGCGAGTACGGTGCGCTTGGGCCTCTGGATGACAGGTTGCGGCGTGAGGTCGGAGTACGGTCGGATGCTCCGGCCCGACAGGGCGGCCGATGCGGGGGGACCGGTCGAGACGCACGGCACTGGCTCCCTTCCCCCGCGGGGTTTTGCGGGGGAAGGGCTGGGGATGGGGGGCGCCGGCCCGCGCACCCAACCTGCCGCAGCGCACACGAATTCTCCCTTTCCCTGCTTGCGGGGGAGAGGGCCGGGGAGAGAGGGCCGCCAGGGGCCCGCACCGAAACCATCGAAACGCTCCCGAAGCCGTGCG
Source organism: Longimicrobium sp. (assembly GCF_036388275.1). Lineage (NCBI taxonomy): Bacteria > Pseudomonadati > Gemmatimonadota > Longimicrobiia > Longimicrobiales > Longimicrobiaceae > Longimicrobium > Longimicrobium sp. The sequence continues at coordinate 6,003 of NZ_DASVSF010000101.1, read as the reverse complement.
GGACCGCCCCGCAACCGCAGGCGCTACGAAAAAGAGGACCACCCTGCAGGCGGTCCTCCTCGATCCATCCCCGAACGCGTCTCTACTCCGCGCCTGCGCCATTCTTGAGCGGGTGCCCCATCGGCAGCTGCATCCCCAGAATGGGCGGGGGCAGCGCGCTCAGGCGGCGCAGGAACGCCGCGTACGACTCGTTGTTGCGCGCCAGCTCCCGCTCCAGCGGCGTGGCCATCACCTCGCGAATGTGCGCGCGGGTGGCATCCATCCGCGCAGCCGTCGCCGGGTGCGTGCTGAACCACGAGTCGGCCGCGGCCATGGCCTGCGGGTCCTGCGCCTCCTCTTCCAGCAGCGCGCTGAACAGGCTGAGCATCCCCCGCGGGTCCACCCCGGTGGCCACCAGGTAGTTCACCGCCAGCCGGTCGGCCTCGGCCTCGTCGGCGCGCGAGTGGCTGCTGGCCCACAGCTCGCCCCCCAGCCGCAGCGCTTCCTGGTCAAGCAGCGGCTCGCGATCCAGCACCAGCTGGTACATCACCGCCGCCACCGACCGCGTGCGCATGTGCCGCTGCAGGTTCTCGGCGCCGTGCCGCGCTGCCACGTGCCCGATCTCGTGCGCCAGGATCCCCGCCAGCTCCGACACGTTGCCGGTGCGCTCGATGAGGCCGCGGTTCACGTAGATGTGCCCGCCGGGGAGCGCAAAGGCGTTGATGCCCGGCGTGTTGACGATGTAGAAGTGGTACTGGAGCTCCGGCCGGGCGCTGCGCCTGGCGATCAGCCTGCCCAGGTCGTTCACGTACAGGTTCAGCGGAACGTCGCGCACCAGCGGCACCTGCGAGTTCACCTGCGAAGCGATCTGCTCGCCGATGGCGATCTCGCGGTTCTCGTTGATGCACCCGGCCAACGGCAGCGCCACGAGGCACGCCAGCAGCCCGGCACGAAAGGGCCGGCCCGCGAGCCGGCCCCGCCGCGGCGTGCCCCCCGGCATCAGCGCCCGCGTCGGTCCTGCGGGACCGGCTGCAGCGCTGCCACGCGGGCCTTGAAGCTCTGGTACGCGCGGGTGTCGGTGCTCAGGTTGCTTCCCTGCGCCCCGGGCGTCTGCTGGATCATGGCCTGCGTGGCCGCCACCCGCTCCTGCGTGGTGGGGTGGGTGCTGAACCACTGCTCCACGCGGCTGGGGTTGCGCTCCTGCATGGCCAGCAGCTTCTGGAAGAAGCTGGGCAGCCCCGCCGGGTTGATGCCGCTGCGCACCAGGTAGCCCACGGCCACCGCGTCGGCCTCGCGCTCGGCCTGGCGGCCGTAGCTGGCGAACACGGCGCCACCGCCCACCTGTACGACGGCCTGCTCGACGCCCGACGGGTTTCGGCCCAGCAGCACGCCGTAGACGACGGAGAGCGCCGTGTTGGCGTTCTGCGCCTTCTGCATCTGCTCGATGCCGTGCCGCTCGGCCACGTGCCCGATCTCGTGGGCCAGCACGCCCGCCAGCTCGGCCAGGTTGTCGGTGCGCTCGATCAGCCCCCGGTTGATGTAGATGTGCCCGCCGGGGATGGCGAAGGCGTTGACAACGTCGGAGTTCACGACGTAGAAGTTGTACCGGATGCCGCGCTGGTCGGCGCCGGCCGCGATCTGCCGGCCCAGCTGGTTGACGAACTGGTTGGTCGCCGCGTCGTTCACCAGCGGCAGCTGCTGGTTGATCTGGCGCGAGTAGTCGGCGCCCATCGCAAGTTCCTGCTGCGTCGTCACCTGCGGGGCGCAGCCGGCCGCGGTGCCGGCCCCGGCCATGCACACTGCCACGGCGGCGTGCCGCAGCGGGCGCGTAAGTGTAAGCGACATTTGATTCTCCATGCTGACGGTTGAACCTTTGGGCCCGATGGAAAGGCAAAACGCGGACCATGCGCGGCACCGTCGGCGGGGCGCGTGCTGAGCCGGCGCGAAGAGCGGCTCCTGCGCTCGCTGCGCCAGCGAAAGCACCGCGAAGCCGAGGGGCTTTTCGTGGCCGAGGGGGTGCGCGCGGTGGAAGACCTGCTGCTGCACTCTCCACTGCACGTGAGGTTCGCCGCCGCGTCGTCCTCGCTGGGCGACACCCCGCGGGGACAGTCGCTGTCGGAGGCCATCCTCAAGCGGGGCATCGACTTGCGTGAGGTGGGAGACGCCGCGCTGCGCGAGCTCGCCGGCACAGAGACCCCCCAGGGCATCCTGGCCGTCGCCGAGATTCCCCCCGGCGGCCTCGGCCGCATCCGCGTTTCCGGGCACACGGTGGTGCTGGTGCTGGATGCCGTGCAGGACCCCGGCAACTTCGGCACGCTGGCCCGCACGGCCGAGGCGCTGGGCGCGGCCGGGGTGGTGGCGCTCACGGGGACGGTAGACCCGTGGAACCCCAAGTGCGTGCGCGCCGCCATGGGCAGCACCTTTCGCCTGCCGGTGGCCGAGGCGGGGTGGGAAGAGGCGGGCGAGTGGCTGGCGGAGCACGGCTTCCAGACGCTGGCGTCGGCCGCGGGGGGCGCGCCGGTTCCGCATCCACCCCCGACCCGCGCGGCGCTGGTGGTGGGCAACGAGGGCGCGGGCATCTCCGACGAGACCCGCGCCCGCGCCGACCTCGTGGTCGGCATTCCCCTTCGCGGCCGCGCCGAGTCGCTGAACGTGGCGGCCGCGGGGGCCATCCTGCTGTACGAGCTTCTCCGGTGACCGTGCTGAACCTGCAGATCTTTCTCGCGGCCTACGCGGCCCTCGTGGGCGCCTGCGTGGGCTCGTTCCTGAACGTGTGCGTGTACCGCTGGCCCGCGGACGAGTCGGTGGTGCGCCCGCCCTCGCGCTGCGGCTCGTGCGGCACGCCCATCCGCTGGCGCGACAACATCCCCGTGCTGGGCTGGGTGCTGCTTCGCGGCCGCTGCCGGGCGTGCGGCGCAAAGGTGAGCATCCAGTATCCCCTGGTGGAGCTGCTGACGGCCGCGCTGTGGGTGATGGCGGTGCTGCGCTTCGGGCTGTCGTGGCAGGCGCTGGGGACGGCGCTGTTCTTCACCATCCTGCTGGGCATCGCCCTGGCCGACGCGCGCACCTACACCATCCCCGACCAGTTCACCCTGGGTGGAACGGTGATCGGGCTGGCGCTTTCGTTCGCGCCGGGCGGCATCACCTGGGAGCGGTCTTTCCTGGGCGCGGCGGCGGGCTTCGGGCTGCTCTGGCTGATCGCGGTGGTGGGGGAGAAGGTGTTCCGGAAGCCGGCGATGGGGGGCGGCGACATCAAGATGATGATGATGGTAGGCGCCTTCCTGGGCCCCTGGGGCGTGCTGCTGACCCTGTTCATGGGCGCGCTCTTCGGCACGCTGATCTTTGCGCCCATCAGCATGCGCACGGGAAAGCTGGTGCCGTTTGGCATCTTCCTGGCAATCGGCGCGGCGATCACCGAGCCGTGGGGCCAGGCGCTGATCGACTGGTACGTGCGCAACTTCCTGACGGTCTGAACTTCCGTATCACGCAGAGGACGCAGAGAAGAAAGAGAGGACGCAGAGGTGCTCGTCATGCCCTCTGCGTCCTCTCCGTTCCCCTCCGCTTCCTCTCTCGTGAAACGTCTTTGCTTTCTGCTTTGCCGCCGCCGTGGAACCGAAGAAGCCGCTCCGCCGCCTGATCCGCTACTCGCGGCCGCACCGCCGCACGGTGTGGCTGGCCACGCTCTGCTCCGTCCTGAACAAGCTCTTCGACCTGGCCCCCGAGGCGCTGATCGGCGTGGCGGTGGACGTGGTGGTGCGCGGGCGGCAGTCCCTGATCGCCAGCCTGGGGTTTCCCGACCCGCGCGACCAGCTCGTGGTCCTCGCGGCCATCACCTTCGTGGTGTGGGTGCTGGAGTCGACCTTCCAGTACCTGTACGGCGTGCTCTGGCGCAACCTGGCGCAGACCATTCAGCACGAGCTGCGGCACCAGGGGTACGCGCACCTGCAGGACCTGGATCTGGCGTACTTCGAGGAGCGCAGCTCCGGCGGGCTGATGTCGGTGCTGGGCGACGACGTCAACCAGCTGGAGCGGTTCCTGGACACGGGGGCCAACGGGATCATCCAGATGGTGACCACGCTGCTTGTCGTGGGCACCACGTTCTTCGTGATGGCCCCCGAGGTGGCGTGGATGTCCATGCTCCCCATGCCGTTCGTCGTCTGGGGCTCCCTCCGCTACCAGCCCCGGCTGGAGCCGCTGTACGCCGCCGTCCGCGAGCGCGCCGGGGCCCTCAACGCGCGGCTGGCCAACAACCTCAGCGGCATCACCACCATCAAGGCGTACGCGGCCGAGGAGCACGAGAGCCGCCGCGTGGCCGAGGAAAGCCAGGCCTACCGCGAGGCCAACCGCCGCGCCATCGCCTACAGCGCCGCCTTCGTGCCGCTGATCCGCATCCTGGTCCTGCTTGGCTTCATAGGGACGCTGGTGTTCGGGGGATTGCAGGCGCTGAACGGCGAGCTGGCCGTGGGCACCTACAGCTTCCTGGTGTACATCACGCAGCGCATGCTGTGGCCGCTGACGCGCCTGGGCGAAACGCTGGACCAGTACCAGCGCGCGATGGCCTCCACCAACCGCATCTTCGACGTGCTCGACGCGCCCATCGAGGCGCACCCCGGCGACCGCGCGCTTCCCACGGCGGCCGTACGCGGCGCGGTGGAGATGCGCGGCGTCACCTTCGCCTACCGCGGCCGCGACCCCCTGCTGACGGACTTCTCGCTCCACATCGCGCCGGGCGAAACGGTGGCCGTCGTGGGCCCCACGGGGGCGGGAAAGAGCACCCTGGTCAAGCTGCTGCTGCGGCTGTACGAGCTGAACGCGGGGTCCATCACGCTGGACGGGATCGACGTGCGCGAGATTCGCCTGGCAGACCTGCGGCGCGCCATCGGGCTGGTGAGCCAGGACGTGTTCCTGTTCGACGGGACGGTGCGCGAGAACATCGCCTACGGATCGTTCAGCGCTACGCCCGAGCAGGTGGAGCGCGCCGCCCGCCTGGCCGAGGCGCACGACTTCGTCATGGCCCTGCCGGAGGGATACGATACGCTGGTGGGGGAGCGGGGGCAGAAGCTTTCCGGAGGGCAGCGGCAGCGCATCGCCGTCGCGCGGGCCATCCTGAAGGACCCGCCCGTGCTGGTGCTGGACGAGGCCACGTCGGCGGTGGACAACGAGACCGAGGCCGCCATCCAGCGCAGCCTGGAGCACATCAGCCGCGACCGCACGACGATCGCCATCGCCCACCGCCTTTCCACCGTCCGCAACGCGAACCGCATCTACGTGATGGATGGCGGGCGGATCGTGGAGCAGGGGACGCACGATGATCTGCTGCGCGCGGGGGGGATGTACGCGGCGCTCTGGCGGGTGCAGACGGGCGAGCGGGTGGGGGGAAGTGCGTGAGTGCGTGAGTGCGTGAGTGCGGGAGTGCGTGAGTGCGGGAGTGCGGGAGTGCGTTGGTGCGGGAGGCCCTTCGGGGACGAGCGCGATCTGTCATCCAGAGGCGCGAGCGCACCGAACCAGCCGGTACGTCGAACCCATGCGCGCCGTGGGATCCAGCCGCGGACGCATTTCAGCCGGGGCGCGGCAGCGGCACGGAGCCCTGGGCCTCGGCGCGGCGGCGGGGGCCTCTCCCCAGCGCGCGGCAGCGGTCACCAGTGCCGAGGCCACGGCCCTGCTGGGGCGAATGAATAATGAATTCGCGGCAACAACCACACGAAGTCCGCCTTCGCGGACTGCATGCGCTGGTGCGAGCGAGGCCAAGTGGCGCGCCCCGATGTCCGTGCAGGTCTCCCCCTCCCCTGCGCAGCGGGGGACGGGGGCCGGGGGGAGGGGGCTCCCGCGGCATGCACCGGCAGTCCATCGAACCTCGATCGAATTCTCCCCTCTCCCGCTTGCGCTACCCATTACCCACATCTCAGATAGGGGTGGCGGGGCCGAAATACAAGGCGCGGTCTGCAAAAATGCCCGTGGGAGCATGGGACTGAGGCCGCGTAAAACCCGTCGTTGACGCAGGAGTGTGTGGCTTCTACGCACCGG